>JACDBQ010000086.1 GCA_013694845.1 Acidobacteriota bacterium | reverse complement strand
GTCAAGGTCTCCAACGTCAATCCCCAACTCAAGGACGCTCGTCGCCACAATGACGCAATTCTCCTTCTCCGCGAACGCGTGCTCCGCCTGCTGCCGCTGTTCGTGGCTGAGGGAGCTGTGGGTCACGAAGGCGGTGGTCTCGAGCCCGCGCAACTCCGCGGCGAGTTGCTCCGCCTTGGACCGACTGTCGACGAACACCAACCTCTTTTCGCCGCGATGGAGCCGCGAGATGACGACTGCCGCATTTTGAAGCGATCCGACATGGTCCAGTCGGACGTCTGCGCGGTCTGCCTGAGCTTCCCGAGGGAGGATGATCTCGCGTTGGCCATGACACGACCCGGCCAGCCATTCGACGAGATCCTTCGGATTTCCGACCGTCGCGGAGAGTCCGATTCGCTGGAGCTCGCGACCGGCGAGCTTTGCTGACCCTAACGGATTGCAGGTATTGAAGTGCCGGGTATCCGGCCAGCGGCATTCTTGTCATCCTTCTTCTTACCAGGAAAGAGGATGCAAAAATGGATGCGCGACCGAAGACCCGGCAAGTCAATCGTGAACGAAACGCCCCTTCGCCGCAACCGCCGCGTGGGGCCAAACAGATTGTCATTCCCATGACCCAGCAGCAGTACGACGACCTCTGGCAGGATGCCGAGCGCATGCGGGCGTTCGTCGATGAATGGATCCGGTCGGCTCCGGAGTTGTTCCCGGCGGATCTCGACCAGGGCTATTGCCTGCACGGCTTCGGGCGCGAGTCGCGCAAGCTTCCCGGCCTGAAACTGCGGAAGA
Organism: Acidobacteriota bacterium; assembly: GCA_013694845.1. GTDB lineage: Bacteria > Acidobacteriota > Vicinamibacteria > Vicinamibacterales > 2-12-FULL-66-21 > JACDCA01. The sequence continues at coordinate 1,855 of JACDBQ010000086.1, read as the reverse complement.
TCGTCTTGGCCGACGGGACTTCGTATTGGCTTCGGCCCAGCTTCGTCACCAGCTACTTGACTGGGATCGTCGACGAGTTGGCGTATCCCTTGCTCTTGGCGGCGCATGGTGTCCCCCCGTGGCTGCTGAAGATCGGCTTCGGCCACAGCGAGATGTACTGGTATCGCGTCATCGAGCGGCTGGGGCGAAACAGCCTGGTGGGGACCACCGTCCGCGACGCGGCACAGTTGCCCGCGCATCTGGTGGCCGACGAGCATCACGCCGACTGGGCCGGCCAGAAGGGCTACGTCGCGACCACCGCCGGCGGTGGCTGCGTCTTGGGCGTGGCGCTGACGGCCTCGGCCGATGACGCGCATCTCCAGGAAGCCTACGGCGTGTTCGCGGCCGAGGCGCGGGACGTCGCCCCCGAGTACGCCCCCGAGACGGTCAACACCGACGGCTGGGCGGCGACGCGCAATGCGTTCCAGACGTGGTTCCCCCGGATCACGGTGGTGCTCTGTTTCCTGCACGGGTTCTTGAAGATCCGCGACCGCTGCCGCAAGGCCCACGAGCTGCACCGTCGCGTGTGGGACGTCTACCGTGCCGCCACCGCGGAGGAGTTTCGCCGCCTGATGAACGAGTTTCAGAAGTGGTGTGGCACGCAGACCTGGACCGCCTCGGTGGGCGAGATGCTGACGAAGCTGTGGAACAAGACGGAGTCCTACGTGGTGGCCTATGACCATCCGGGATGCCATCGCACGAGCAACGCGGTGGATCGTCCGATGAACCGGCTGTGCCGACTGACGTATGCCAGCCGGGGCTTGCACGGCCATCAAGGCACGTCCGAGTTGCGGCTGCGGGGCTGGGCGTTGCTGCTGAACTTTCGCCCCTATGCCCCCCGGAGCAACCGACCCCGCACCCACGACAGTCCCGCGCATCGACTCAACGGCAAGCGCTACCATGAACATTGGCTCCACAACCTCATGGCGTCCACCTCACTGATGGGCTTCAGAAACCGCGTACCTGCAATCCGATAGAGTCAGCCGGTCTCCTCTCGCCACCGGGCGACATCCTTCTGCGCGACGAGGGAGGGGCCGGAGCCGTGGAGCAGGAAGTCGGACGCGGCGAAGGCCTTCTCCACCTCCTCCGGGCTGATGGCGAACCGCAGCTTCGGGAAATTGCGGCGGAGCATCTCCTCGACGCCATTGCCGACGATGCTCGGCCAGAGCGTGATCTCGGCCTCGGGGAGATGCTCGCCGAGCAGGCGAATGACGCCGGGCGTATGGCCGATGTCGCCGATGTTCACGGTCTGCCACGAGGAGCGAAGGAGGATGCGCGGCGGTCGGCCGGCGGCGGCGGCGAGTCTCGGGGCACACGCCGCGGCGAGCCCGGCGGTGAGTTCGGCGAGGAAGGTGCGGCGCGTCATGGGACGGGTCGTCCTTGCTGAATTGATAGATCGTCGACGAAGGGGAGAGTGATTTGCGCTCACCGCCGGATCTCCGCCGGCTCGGCAAACTCGCCATCCATGTCGTAGGGCAATTGCCGGACGTGCTCGCCGTTCGAGTCGCAGAAATAGAGGCGCGACTCGGAGAATTGCGCCGGATCGCCGTCGGCCCAGAATGCGAAGAACGGATCGCGCGCGTTCAGCGGGCGACGGGCGTAGTTGTGGTTGAGCTTGCTGCCTCGCGTAATTTCCTCCTTCAGAGACCACGTCTTGCCCCGGTCGGTGCTCGCCCAGAGGCACATCTCGCCGCCGCCGCCGTAAGGCCTCGGGCCGGGCGACGTGGGCGCGATGACGGTCCACGCATCGCCGGTCACCCAGAGGCTCCCCATGTCGTAGTTGTGATCGGTCTTGGCGATCGCGCCGGTCTGCCAG
>JACDBQ010000076.1 GCA_013694845.1 Acidobacteriota bacterium | reverse complement strand
AAAGAAGTCCTCGGCTTCCGCCGCTTCATGATGCGCGGTCTGGCGAAGGCCCGCGGCGAGTGGAACATCGTCTGCCTCGCCGTCAACTTGAAGCGCTTACATCGATTCGGAACAGCCTGAACGAAGTCGCCCGAGTAGGGGCTGGACGCCGGCCCCGGTTTCCTGAGTACTACTCGATCAACCAGGTCATTGCGGCGCGGTCGTCGGCAGGAACAGCCGTGTCGCGCCCGGTCACGACGTTTCTGCCGCGCGCGCTCCTAGGCCGTTTTTTTCGGTCTTGCGCGCTTCAGCGCATATCTACGCACGGGACTCGTAGTCGGGCGTGGTGGCTCATGTGGGCGGGAGGGCGCGAGACGTTCACGGCTGCCGGTTGGAAGGATCAGATGCGCGCGCTGTGGGTGCCAGCTCTTGGTCTAATAGCGACCTTCCTGCTGATGGCGACCCGCGCACGAGCGTGTTAACGTTTGGTGAACCGGTGGCCGGATGCAGCTTTGCTGCGAGCCGCGACTGGCCTGCCGCGTGGCACTCGTGCGACCCGCTCCTTCTCGGTGCGTTTTTACGGCGGGGAACGTCAGATGCGTCTGGAAGAAGCACACCCCCGAGTGTGGGCCCTTTGCGCGATACGCGCGGCAGACGATCAGAACGCAACTCAGCTCGCCCTGGAGTTGCTGGAGGAGACTCTGTCGGGCGACGCGACTAACCTGGTCCCCCAGCCGAGTGCCTGCCTCCGAACGTCACCAACGACGGCGCCGTCTATGCCTTTGGGGTTCGGAGACGGGCCGACTAATGTTTACCGCGGCGCGCACATATGGAGCCCGCGCGGTCGGCGTCGGTGTCGAACTCGCAGATTCCGCATGGGTGGCGCGCCGACACAGTATCGCTGTGGAAAGCCGGTGCTCGCCGGGTCGGCTGTTCACCAGCGTAGAGCGCTGGGCCCACAGGTACGCTGGCCTCGCCAGAGGCCGCGGGTCGAGTACCGTCGACTCCGCCACACTCAGTGACACGCAATCAGAGCCAGAAGACCCAGGCCCTGCGCCTGGGTTTTGATTCTGAGAGAAGCTCGCCAGGGCGAGTCCGCCGTGCCGACCAGCCATTTGCCGAACGGCACCAACGATATGGGGCTTTCCGCAATTCCGAAGTGGCCGGCGTCGCGATGGGTGGATCGCGGCCGGTAGTACGACGACCGACGCCCTGCCGCCCAATACCACCTTTCTGCAGCGTCAGCCTATCCAACGACATATGTTGGTGTAACATATGTCTATGTCATATGTTCGAGATCTCGACCGTGAACTGAAGAAGGGCAGCGCCGAGTCGCTCGTGCTGGCGTTGACCGATGCGCGCGCGCGCCACGGCTACGAGATCGCGAAACTTATTGAAACGCGGTCCGAGGGTACTGTCCGCTTCAACGTTGCGTCTTTGTACCCGCTCTTGTACCGGCTCGAGAAACGTGGCTGGATCCGCGGGACATGGGTCGAGAAGGCCGGCCAGCGCAGGCGGCGCTACTACCGGCTCACCGCAGAAGGCCGGAAGGTGCTCGCGGCGCAGCGCAGCGGCTGGCGTAACTTCGTGGCTGCCATCGATCGCATCGTGGCGCTCGACAATGTCTGACTGGCGCGCAAACCTTGACCGGCGGCTTGCCGATGCCGGGATCCCCCCAACCCGGCGCATCGACATCCTCGAAGAAGTCCAGGCGTTTATCCAAGACCGGTTCGAAGAGCTGCGCGCGGCCGGCCACGATCCCGACATCGCGCGGCAACTCGCACTCGCCGATCTCGAAACAGATACGTTCGCCCGCGAGCTCACCCATATTGAGGCGCGCGCGGCGGCCGATCCTCCACCCTTTGGCTCGCGAAGGAGCACATTCATGACCACCCTCTGGCAGGACTTCAGATACGCAGGGCGTTCGATTCGCACGACGCCTGGCTTCAGTCTCGTGGTCACCCTGACGCTGGCGCTCGGGATCGGTGCAAACGCGGCAATCTTCAGCGTCGCGGATGCGGTCATGCTGCGCCCGTACGCGTACCCGGAGATGGACCGCATCGTCGTACTCTCGGAGCGGACGACGGCAGGGCAGCCGATGTCGGTGGCTTGGCCGACTTACCAGGACTGGGTGGCGCAGAACCAGGTGTTCGAGCACCTCGGCGTGTACCGCGGCGCGATCGTCAATATCACCGGCGGCGACCGCGCTGAGCGGCTGAATGCCAGCGTCACGTCGTCCGGCGTGTTCGGCGCCGTCGGGATTCAGCCGTTTGCCGGCCGCACGTTCGGCGCGGCGGATGATGGGCCGGGCGCGTCCCGGACTGCCCTGATCAGTGAGCGCCTGTGGCGCGCGCGCTTCAATTCGGACCCGAATCTGATCGGACGCACGATCCTGCTGAACAATGAAGCGCACACGGTCGTCGGCATCATGCCGCCGGCGATGCGGTTCCCCTCGCGGCTCACCGACGTGTGGCTGCCCCTCGGCCCTGTCGTAACCACCTTGCCGGCTGCGCGCGGCGCCCACCCGGGGCTGTACGCAGTGGGCAAGCTGAAGCCAGGCGTCACCTTCGAGACAGCGGTCGCCGATATGGGTACGATTGCGCAGCGGCTCGCGTCCCAATACCCCGAGTCGAACCGCAAC
>JACDBQ010000871.1 GCA_013694845.1 Acidobacteriota bacterium | reverse complement strand
AGTATTCACTCGGCGCGCTCCTGCTGGACGGGCGCGATCCTGGCCGGGTGCTGGCCCGATCCCGCGAGCCGATCCTGCGCCCCGAGACTCCCTACGAGCGCGTGGGCTTCTTTGGCGGGGTCGTGTTCACGTGCGGCCTGCTGACCGACGGAGACAACGTGCGGGTCTACTACGGCGCCGCCGACGGGGTCACCGCGGTCGCCGATCTGTCGATGGCCGGAATCCTGAGCGGGCTGTCGTGAGCGTGCAGCCGACAGGGGACGCGCAGGCAGGTCCGCCGTTCGAGCTCGGCATTAATTACTGGCCGCGCCGACGCGCGATGTACATGTGGCGCGAGTTCGACCTGGCGGAGGTCCGGGACGAGCTGGCCCACATCGCCGACATCGGTTTCGACACGGTGCGCCTGTTCGCATTGACGCAGGACTTCCTTCCCCATCCAAAGACTGTGGCCCCGGACATGGTCGCCCGGCTCGTGGAGGTGGCACGCGTTGCCAAAGAGACCGGCCTGCGAGTCGTGCCGACGCTGATCGTCCTGAATATGAGCGGTCGCATCTGGTGGCCCGCTTGGATGCTGGACCCGCAGGGCAGGCCCGCCAATCTATTCTCGGATCCGTCCATGCTGCGGTCTCAGGCGCTCCTTGCGGGCACCTGCGCCCGCGCGCTTGCCGGCGACGCGTCGGTGCGCGCGATCGATATCGCGAACGAAATCGATGACGCGCAGCGTCCGGCCTCGCGAGACGCGGGCTGGCTGTGGGCGTCAGTGCTGGCTGACGCGATCCGGCAGGCCGCCCCAGGCGTGCCGGTCCAGATCGGCGCCCACCTGCCGTCGCTGACGACCGACAATCACATGCGCGTCGACGACCTCGCGGCGATCGCAGACGAAGACGTGATGCATGCGTATCCGCTGTATTGCCAGAGCGCCCGATCGTTTCTCGACCCGGCGCTGGTGCCGTTCTCCTGCGCGCTGACCGCCGGTCTGTCGGGTGCCGGTCGGCCGACGCTGATGCAGGAGTTCGGGCTGTGCACCGCCCCAGCCGGGGCTGCCGGAGACACCATCACGGACGATTTCCTGGGACAGCCACGCTCACAGTATCTGGCCTCCGAGGAGGAGGCGGCGGCGTACTATCGCGCTGTCCTGGGCAAGCTGGTAGACACCGGGACTGCAGGCGCCTACGCATGGTGTTATGGCGACTACGATGCGCGGCTCTTCGCACGCCCGCCGTTCGCGACCGCCGTGCGCGAGCGCACCTTCGGGCTCGTGCGCGCGGACGGCACTGAGAAGCCAGCCGCTGGTGTCTTTCGCGAGCTCAGGAAGCTGCGCGACAGCGGCAAGTTGATTCGAGGAAGCGTCCCTCGCGTGATAGACGTGAGCGCTGATGCGTATTATCGAGCCCCCGGGAGGCACTTCGATCGGCTCTATGCAAACTGGATCTCCGAGGCGGAGCCGTGATCGCGCCACTGGAACGTCTGCCGGCCAACCCTCTGATCCGGCCATCACAGATCAGCTTCGCTCGCGCGAGCGGGTCCTTCAACCCCGGCGTCTCCATCGATCAGGCCAGCGGACGCGTGGTGCTGCTCGTCAGGGTCTTCGAGCAGGACACGCGGCGGTCCTGCCTGGCGCTGGCGATCTCGTCGGACGGCCGGCGGATCGACGAAATCCGGGACCGGCCGGCCGTCGCGCGGGTGGCGCCCTACGAGGAATGGGGCGTCGAAGATGCCCGCGTGACCTACCTGGCCGATGAAGAACGCTACGCGATCACCTACACCGGGTACTCGTCTGCGGGGCCGCGCGTGTGCCTGATCACGACCGACGATCTGCTGGCCCCCGAGACCTATCGACGTCACGGGCCGCGGCTTCGGGGCGACAACAAGAACTGCGTCATCTTTCCCGCGAAAGTCGACGGGCAATACGTGATACTGCACCGGCCGATGCCGCGGATCGTGTGCACCAGGGTCGACTCGCTCGAGGCGGAATGGCCGGAGCACGGCACCGAGGTGCTGGGTCCTCAGCCTGGCACCTGGCGCAGCTCACGCGTCGGGGCGGGGGCGCCCCCGATCTCGACGCGCCTCGGCTGGCTCTTGCCGTTTCACGGCGCGACAACGATCGAGGAAGGCAACGTGTACTGCATGGGGTGGTGCGTCCTCGATCTGAAAAACCCCGAAACCGTCCTCTACGCGTCCGATGCACCCGCCCTCGCGCCGCAGGCCTCGTACGAGATCGACGCCGGGCCGCTTCCCCAGGTCGACATGGCCAACTTCAGAACCGGCGTCCGCGTCGTGTTCCCGCAAGGCTTGATCGAGCGTGACAACGATCTCCTCGTTTACTATGGCGCTGCCGACGTGTCAGTGGCAGCCGCACGGGTGGGGACGCGCGACCTGCTGGCGTCGATCGAGGCCGCCATGAGACTCGAACAGGGTGGGGTGTCGGTGTGACGACCGGTGACCTGATCATCGGGCGATCTCCGTACGGCTCGTCGTCGCGCGTCGCGGGGCTGCTGGTCGCTGCCGCGCTCCTTGCCGGCTGCGGCCGCGCGCCCGCGCCTGGCCCGGTTCGCTCCGGACCCCTTCCGCTGACCCTGCGCCTGGACCACTTGAGGCACCTGGGGATGGACGCGGTTGTGAACGGACGTCCGGTGCGGGTGGTGGCGCTCTACGCCGAAGCCCCAGGCTATCGTCCAGGCGGATCGCCCATTCGTGACGGGTCCGAAGGCGTCGCCTGCGTGGACGATGCCGCTCGCGCGGCGCTGGTGTATCTGCGCGCCTACGAGGAAACGGGCGATGCGCGCGATCGCGACGAGGCGTACGGCCTGCTCCAGTTCGTAGCGGCGATGGAGCAGGGAGACGGAGAGTTTCTCAATTTCATCGACAGCCAAGGGCGCCCGAACCGCGGGGCGCCGAGCAGCGTCAAGAGCATGTCGTACTGGGCCGCCCGCGGTCTGTGGGCCCTGGCCGAAGCGGTGCGCGTCTTCGGACGCCTGGATCCCGAGCGTGTCGAGGGTCTGCGGGGTCCGCTGGACCGAGCCGTGATGCGGATGGGACGTGAGGTCGAGGCCGGACGATTGATCGGTGGATCGGCCACCGCCACCTCGGAAGCATTGCTGGGGCTGCTGGCCCTCCAACGGGCAGAGCCTTCGCCGGCGCGCGCCGCGCTGGCCGCGCGCACCGCGGAGTTGCTCGTGCCCCTCTCGAGCGGGACGACATCGGCCGCCCCGTGGGGCGCACGGCTCGACCGTCCAGACTCGGCCTGGCATGCCTGGGGTTCCCGATCGACCGCCGCGCTCGCCACCGCCGCAGTCGTCCTGGAGCGTCCCGATTTTCTCGTGGCTGCCAGACAGGAAGCCGATGCGCTCTGGCCACGGTTCCTCCTTGCCGGGCAGGTCGCGTCCGAGGTTGCGCCGGACGGCACGGTGAAGTGGTTTCCGCAAATCGCGTACGGGATCAGCCCGATCGTGGAAGGCTACCTGGCGCTGGCCGAGGCTACGAACGACCGCAAGTACGCGGTGTTTGCCGGATTGACTTCCGCGTGGCTGCTGGAGGCAAACCCAGCGGGCGTCGTCATGTACGACGAGAAGACCGGCCGCACGTTCGACGGGATAGACGGTCCAGCAGCGACGCAAGTGAACCGGAATGCCGGAGCCGAGTCCACGGTCGAATCGCTGCTCGCGCTGCAGGGTGTGACGCGCAACGCCGACGCCGCGGAGTACCTGCGATACCGCTCGGCGGGCGCCTCTGCCGGATCACTCGCGAACGTTCAAGATCGGCGCGAATTCACCGGTCCCGACGGCGGTAGTGCCCTGTTGCGGCGGTTGGATACCGGCGTCGAGCTGGTCGAGTCCGGCGGGAACGCCAAGCCGATTACGCTGACCTACTGGCCAGCCGCCAATCCACCTGAAGTGCGGCTCGCGACCCGTCTTGCAGAGCAATGGAACCGCGAGCACGCGGACGTTCAGGTCCGGGTCCAGCCGTTACCGGCCGGCCGATCGACGGAAGAAGTTCTGCTCGCCGCCATCGTCGCCCGCGCGACGCCCGACGTCTCCTCCAACGTCTCGTCGGCGCTGCTCGCCCGGCTGGTGCGCGCCGGCGAAGGC
>JACDBQ010000830.1 GCA_013694845.1 Acidobacteriota bacterium | reverse complement strand
ACCGGTGGCGCAGCTCAGGGCGGTGCACAGAGCCAGCCCTCCCAGGGCAAGCAGCATGGAAGGCCTCGAGAAAACTTGCGATAGCCGGACGAGCATATCAGTCACCTTTCTGAGCCATGCTGGCTCGGCTAACCGCCGGTGCGTCGTATTCGGGCTCTCTCTTCCAGCCCACGAGCATTGCCACGAAGTTGCTCCAGCCGTGCGCAGACTAGCACGGTTTCGCACACCAGCCTCGGAGCGCACCACCAGCCCGTGGGCCGCACGGTCTCCGTCTGCCCGGGTCAAGCCCTCGACGTCCGACTCCGCCGATTACAAGAACGGTTCCGTTATGGAGGAGCGTTGCCGTATGCCCACTTCGTCCTTCACGCATGGTGCCCGCAGGCACGAAGCGATCGGACCGTGGGTCGAAGATCTCGGTCGACTTCAGGTACTCGCCATTGTATCCGCCGAGGATCAGCACCCGCCGATCGGGGAGAAGGGTCGCCGAGTGTCCGGCGCGCGCCTGGCCCATCTCACCGACGGCAGCGACGTGGTCGTTGCGCGCGTCAAACACTTCGTAGCTGCGCGTGCCGGCGCCCCCGCCGGTCATACCGCCGGCGATGAGGACGCGGTCTCCAGCCGTTGTGGTCGCGGTCGCTGCCGCCCGCGCAAGATGCAATCGAGCCACGAGGCGGATGTGATTCTGAGTCCCACCGGCGGGAGGCTCAACGCGCTGAACGACCGCCAGCGCGAACGGCGTCAGGGTGAGCAGGACGATACTGCGCGTTGCGATGTGCGTAGGTCTATTCACTGCGCAAGACCTCGGCAGCGCTGACCCGCAGGGCACGCCGCACCGGCAGGTAGGTCCCCGCGAGCAAGGCCATGATCAGCACTGCGGCCGCCCCCAGGTACACGCCCACATCAAGCGGGCTCGTCTCGTACAAGGTCGCGCGCAAGACACGGCTCAGCGTCAGCGCGCCGAGAATTCCGGTCGCACCGCCAGCGAGCCCGAGACGCACTGTTTGCGCCATTGACGCGCGAATGATTCGCGTGGTGGGCGCGCCAAGTGCCATGCGTACCCCGATCTCGCGCGTGCGGCTCGCCACGAAATAGGACGTGACTCCGTACACACCAGTGACCGCGAGGCACAGCGCGATGGCCGCGATGGCGGCGAACAGCGCGGTTTGCGTACTGTGTTTGGACCACGACAGACGCGCGCGCGCTTCCATCGTCTGCACGTCGAACAGCGCCAAGGCGGGATCGGCACGGCGCACCGCCTGGGCGACTTGCTGAACGAGCGCCAGCGACTCCTCGCGCGTGCGCACGAGCACCATGCGCGTCGGATAAGTGAACTGCGCGTACGGCGTGAAGAAGTCGGGCTGGATCGGGTTCTCATCCAGCGGCTCGTAGGCGACGTTGCTGACGACGCCGACAATCTCGGCGCTCGCGTCGGGACTGCCGAGCGCCGGCGCTCCGTCGAACCAGACGCGCCTCCCGATGGGAAACACCTTCGGCCAGAACTTCTCCGCGGCCGCTTCATTGATCACCACCACGGCCGGCCGCCCCGCGCGGTCGTCTGCAGAGAGCCCCCGTCCCCGCACGACGGACACGCCGAGCGTATCGAAGTGAGCGGGCGCGACGTAATGCCGCCGCACTGTCGGGGCATCCGCTGCGCTCGTCCACGGCCGCCCCACCACGTGCAGCGACGCACTCGCGCATTGCATCGTCAAGGGTGTACAGCCGTCCACGGTCGCAGCCTCCACACCCGGCACGCGTCCCACTTCCTCAAGCACGCGGTCGAGCAGCGCCGGGGCGGCGGCCGTCGTGTACTTGACCTCCGAGGGTCGAATCATGAACGTGAGCAGCCGGGCGGGATCGAATCCCAGCGGCGTCTCGCGCAGTCGCGCATAGCTCGTGAGCAGCAGTCCGCAGCCGACGATCAACACGACGGCCAACGCCACCTGAAGCGCGACGACGATCTCGCGCAATGCGAGACCCCCGCCCTCGGCGCGCGCGCGCTGGGCTCCGGCCTTCAGGTCGCTGACGAGATCGGTGCGCGTCGCGCGGAGCGCGGGCGCCAGACCAAAGAGCAATACAGTGCAGACACAAACCGCGACGGCAAAGCCGAGCACGCGCCAATCCATGGCTGGGGTCGCGAACTCGCCGATGGCGCCGTAGAAGTTGCGTCCACGCGCCAGCGTGGGTGGGATCCGCACGGCGGCCATCGCCCAGACGGCCATCACGAGGCCCAACACCCCCGACACCGCGGCGAGCACGCTGCTCTCGATGAGCAACTGCCGCACCAGTCGCTGTCGGCTGGCCCCGATGGCGAGGCGAATCGCGATTTCGCGGTGGCGTGCCGCCGCACGACCGAGCAACAGACTCGTGACATTGGCGCACGCGATGAGCAGCAGCACGCCGGCCGCACCGGCCAGCAGCATCAACGCGCGCCGCGTCACGACGTCAACCCGGGCCTCGTTGAGCGTCATGAGCGTCGCTGAAAACCGATCCTCCGGTGTGTCGACGTCGCTCGGCTGCTCCACCTGAATGCGTTCCCCGACAACCCGCAGCTCCGCCCGTGCCGTCTCCATCGTCACGCCGCGCCGCAGCCGTCCGACGACGGTGATGAAGTTCTGATTCGTCGTGAGATAGTCGCGGTAGCTTACGCGCGGTGCCACAGTCGCGGGCACCCACGCCTGTGCGAGCCCTGATACGCCGGCGAAGCCGCGCGCGGCCACACCAACCACTGTCAGGGCGACGCCATTCAGCTCCACGACCCGACCGACGACGTCTGGAGCGCCGACGAAGCGTCGCTGCCACAGATCATAGCCAAGGATGGCCACCGGTGACGCCGCGCCCGCGGTGTCCTCGGTCTCGGTGAATCCGCGCCCCAGCACGAGCGGCGCCCGCATCACGGTCATGTAGCGCCACGACACCACCTCCACTGGGAGCGGCTGTGGATCGTCCACGCCCGTGATGGTCAGCACCACATTGGAGCTCGACGCAAGGCCGTCGAAGGAGTGCACGCTCCGTTCGAGCAACAGAAAGCGCGGCCACGACCAGCGAAGCCGCACCTCGCCTTCTGCCGGTGTGCGCTGAGTGATGTTCAGCAACATCAGGCGGTCCGACTCGGCGAACGGCGGCGAGCGGAGGATTCCCGCGTCCACCAAACTGAACACCGTCGTCGAAGTCGCGATGCCCAATGTGAGCGAAATCACGGCCGCCGCGGTGAACACCGGCACGCGACGCAGGCTCCGGATGGCGTAGCGCAGGTCAGGGGCAGCATCGTCTAGCCAGAGGATGGATCGTGCTTCGCGATGGAGCTCCTTCGTCTGATCGACACCACCCAGTGCGAGCCGTCCGGCGCGTCTGGCATCGTCAGCCGTCAGGCCTCGACGACGGTATTCGTCTTCCAGCAGCGACAAGTGAGAGGCGATCTCGCGTGCCAACTCGCTCTCGGCGCGGTTAGACCGAAGGACGTTGAAGAGTCTCCAGAGCAGGCGCTTGACAAGACCCATCACTCCCCCTCGCTCGTGAGCAGTCTGTTCACCAGACCCGCAGAGCGCTGCCACCGGTCAATCTGGACGGCCAGCGCGCGCGTTCCAGCCTTTGTGATCGCGTAGTACCTCGCCTCGCGGTTGCTCTCGGTCGTCTGCCACGTCCCTTTGATCCAACCCCTCTGCTCGAGTCGGACGAGCGCGGGATACAGCGTGCCCTGATTCAGCCTGAAAGGCTGTTCGGCGACCTGCTCGAGCCGCGCAGCAATCCCGTAGGCGTGTTGTGAACCCATGGTCGTCAGCGTGCGAAGCACGATCAGATCGAGCGTGCCCGGCAGCAACTCAAGGCGCGGACTCTCTCTACTGGAAGACACGGTGGAGAGAGTCGCTTTATTTCCACTTGGTAGTCAAGTGGAATCGCGCCTTGGACGTCGGCGGCCTTCGTTGCGGACACGGTCGGTCCGGCTGTCGTTTGTTGAGGCGCAAGAGGAGCTCGACTCGCCTGCCATGGCGTCTGCCATTCGGTTCCTCCGATTCCCTGAGGTTCCCACTTCAAGAGGAGCAGGAAAGGCGAGATAGCAGAAGATCGGATTGGCGCGCGGACGGCCGATGCATTCGCGTGGGAGGCGAAGCATGACGGTTGCGAAGGCGTGCGCGACAGCTGGGTCAAGAGCAACTTCCGACCAGCGCAGCGCACAAGCTCCCGGGTCGCCTAGGAGAGCGGAAACGCGGTGTAAGTTACTTAGAATCAGTAACTTGAAATATCTGGCTGGGTGTTCGGGACGATTTCCGCAACTGGCTGATCAGCGCGGCATGATCAGCGACGGCCCTGCGACGTCCCGTTTTTCCGTGACGCCAGAGCCAATGGCCCGGTGGCCTCAATTTAGCCTGTCCGAAGTTTGTATACATTCTTCGGACCCACTCAAGCCTGCGGGCTGTCCGAAAAATGTATACAAATATCGGACGATGGCTGATCTCAAGCCCGGCATATCGATCGCTCTTGATCGCTATCACTTCATTCGGTGGACGTCACCTGAGCCTGGCGTCGCCGGCAGGGCGAGACCACTCCCACCCGGTGTCGACGGGATGAGAGCCCGTACGGCGCGGGCAACCGCCCTGAGGACGTCGACTCTGAACCGGTGCCCGCCGGTATCGAAGTGGCCGGTCGCCTCGTCCACGCTGTTGCTGACGAGCGCCACCATCGCGACTTGTGCCTCTCGCGCGTGAGCGCACGAGAAGAGCGACGCTGACTGCATTTCCACGGCTAGGATGCCTCTGTCAGCCCAGAATCGGAGCTGCTCGGGCGTCTCCCGGTAGGGTGCATCGGTCGTCCATACAGGGCCGCGCCAGACGCGCGAGAGTGTGCTCAGTTCGCGCAGCAGGACGTCCACTATGCTGGTCGTCGGTGTGGCGACCGTGGCGGAAGGCGGTAAGTAATGCAGCGATGTGCCTTCATCCCTGACGGCCTCGTCGACCACGACGATCGACGGAAGGGGCAGGGTTGGCGAGACGCGGCCGGCGGACGTAATGCCGACCACCAGCTTCGCGCCTGCCGCCCAGAGTTGCTCGGCCACGAGCACGGCGTAGGGCCCACCGATCGTCCGCGGCACGATGCCACACGAGAGGCCCTCGATGGTGGTGATGCCCATGGACGTGTGAAAGCAGGCCCAAGACGATGAGGGCGATGTGGCTCCTTCGGCCGCCAAGTGGTCGAACAGATCCCCATCGAAGTCGAGCACGCACAGGGGTGGAACCGACACGTGCGATAGGCCGCGCTCGGAGCGCACCGCAGCCATCAGTCGTTCTGGCGTGAACGCGGACGGCGATTCGAGCGCATGCTGGAACAACGGGAGGGAATCGGTGCTCATAATCTCCGGTGCATAGCGGAACGAACGCCTACCTTACGGCGCATCGGTTTGCTCCCGCCTCGAGGTCCGTCGGGTCGCCGCTGCGGAACTCGCCCCCCTCATTCAGATCGACGATGCGGACGAAGTTCGGCGGCGTGGGCGGCAGCTTCGAGGTCACACGGTCGACAAACGCCGACTCAGACACCATCCATCCCGACAACCATATCTCGATCTCCGCGAGTGGTGCGGCGATGGCGCATCCATCGAACGCGATCGGCTCGCCGGCGTGCCCGGGCAGGACCACGGTCTCGCCTCGAAGCGCGCGCAAGCGGGTGAGCGACGCGAAGAGCGCACGGGCCCGTGCGCGCGCCGCATCGGGATCGGCGTGCAGGTCGGGACGTCCCGCGCCGTTCGTGAACAGCGTGTCACCCGTGAACACAGCGGCGTCGTTCAAGACGTATGACGTGCTCTCCTGAGTGTGGCCAGGCGTGTGCATCGCGGTCAGCGTGGCGTTCCCAAATCGGATCTGTTCGCCGTCCGCGATTGGTGTGAACGGAAACCTCGCGCGATCCTGGACAGGCAATAGCAGCACCGCACCTGCCTGTCCGGCCAGATCGCGCGCGCGCGACAGATGGTCTGCGTGGATATGGGTCTCGAGCACGTACCGGATGGTCCACCGATGGCGGGTGGCGAGCTCGAGGTACACGTCGGGCCACACGGACGGATCAATAACAGCGGCGTCGCCAGCGGAACCCACGATGAACGAGAGACATCCCTTGCCCGTCCGACGCACTTGGATGACACGGGACGACGGATCGGCCAGCGGTACTTCAGCGGCATTCCATGCCAGACTCCAGGCCTTCATGCCGCCGGTGAGTGACAGTGCATCGAAGCCGCGCTCGGTGAGCACGTCGGCGGCTGTCTGGCTGACCCTGCCGCCATTGCACACCGTTACGACGGGTCGATCGAGAGGCAAGGCCACGTCGGCGAGCGCACCGCGCTGTCCGGCTCGCAACGCTTCGTAGGTGTTGAGGTGAACGCTTCCTGGAATCGCCCATTGCGCCCGGTCTTCGTCGGTCCTGATGTCAAGCACCGTGACCGGTTGCTGTGCTTCGAGCCACTCGCGCAGTGTGTCCGCCGCAATTTGTTTGGTCATCACGTCCTTCGAACGCCTTCTACGAGGTGGCGATCCGCCCTGAGCCTTCCTACTGGTGATGAGTTGTGGATGCCGCGAAGCGCGTCGGGTCGCGGGGAGTGTCGGTGCCGTCGTGGAATGGGATCCCGCGAGGCCGCACCGGCAGCGTCTCTGTCATTCGCACCACCGCGGCCGTCGAACCCGAGGAACATCGCGTAGTACGACAGCGCCTCCGCGTCGTTCGGATTGAGCACGATCGGCCGCTGGAACTCCTGTTCTGCCTTCTGCCAGTCCCAGTCGTAGAAAAACGTGATGATCGCACGCGGCAGGTGCGCCTCCGCCAGGTCCTGGTCGATGGCCAGTGCCTTGTCGCTGGCCGTCTTGCACTGTGGAATGGTCTGTTCAGCGGGAAGAAGGCCAAAGAACCACTGACACCCGCGTGACATCGCGATACCGGCGTAGGCCAACGCGTAGTCAGGTTGTATGTCGATCGCCCTCTCGAAGAACTCGATCGCGCGCTTCCAGCCCTGGGCGGTGTACTTGTACGAGTGGAAACGGCCTTTCAGGAACAGCTCGTACGCGTCCGCGCTTGCGGCGTGGTGCTTCAGCACCGCCGCCTTTTCCTCGCCGAACAGCTTGACCTTCAGCGCATCGACGACGGCGAGGGT
>JACDBQ010000827.1 GCA_013694845.1 Acidobacteriota bacterium | reverse complement strand
TGCGCACCGCGGCGTCGTACACGTTGCGAGACGACCGCGGGATGATCACCTCGGTCTTGGCGAACCCGGTCAGGTCGGGAATTCGAACCAGTTTCTCGGGGTTGCCACCGGTCACGCAGGCTGCGGTGACGTGCTTCATGCCGGCCGCGCACCCTGCGGAGACCATCCCCCACTCGGCGCCGGTGAGCTCCGCCAGCCTCTGCCCTACGCCGTCCGCGAGCTCGTCGATCTGCACGTAGTACTTCGCGGCCGCATCCATGGCCGCACGCACCTCCGGCAGTTCCACCGAGCCTCCGATGATCGTGAAGGTGCCGCGGCAGTTGATGATCGGCTCGACGCCGATCGACTGGTAGATCTTCGGCCCCGGCGTCAGCGGCCCCATCGCCTCCGCCACGTCGGGTCTCACCGCCCCGACCAGGACGGGCAGCGCGAGCGCGTTGCCGATCTGAAAGAGCTCAAGCCTGGTGACACCCGGCGAGGCCGGTTTCTGTACTCCCGGCGACGTGCTGACATTCTCGGTTTGCTCGTCGAACATTGAGTGCTCCCGTCTTGGAATTGCCGACCGCCAGAGACTGCCACGCCATGGACCAGCGCGAACACGCGCGTCAGAACAGGTACTTCAGCGACAATTGCATCTGTCTGGCGGCCTGTGCGCTGCTGATCACGCCGAAGTTCGTATTGCCCAGTGTTCCGTTGGGATTGTTCCAGTTGACGGTGTTGAACGCTGCAATAAAGCGTTGTGGAGTTAGGGATGCGTCTCCGAAAGTGGCGAATGATAGCGTACGGTGAACGGTCGGCGCCGACTCAATCCACGTAGGCGATGCAATCGATCTGAACGAGCACGCCCTCTCGCCCCATCTGGTCGACTCCGGCGCCGGTATACGAGCGCACGGGCGGCGGGTCCGGGAAGAAGCCTCGATAGCCGTCGTTCAGGGCGGCGAGGTTCTTGCCGGGTCAGCAACCGTCATGTGCACCTTCAGCACGTTGGCCATGGACGAACCGGCGCTCTCCAGCGTCTCTTTCATCGTCGTGAGCGCGCTTTGGATCTGCACCTTGGTATCGCCCGGTTCCTTGCGGCGATCGGGATACCACCCGCCGATGCCCGCCAGAAACAGCAGGTGACCGGAACGGATACAGCCCGACAGCAGCGCTCGTGCAGGCGGAGTCTGTCCTGGACGTAAGACCAGCTGTTTCTTGGGGTCCATTCGCCTGATGCCTGAGACTCGGCCTGCAGCCGCGTGCCCGGAGTGTGCGCGGCGGCCGTGCCCGCCAGGCCCGCCAGGCCGGTACTCAACACCTGCCTGCGCGTCGTCTTCGTTCGTCGCTTCCGGTTGTCCATCTCAGCACCTCGTGTGCAGGGTGAGCCCGCCGCGTTTGTGATCGCAGCCGCCCGTCTTTTGCTTTTGGAGCATACCCCCCGAGAGTGCTATCACGCACCGAGACCGCGGCACCCTCAGTATCAAACAGCTCCGGCTGACACGCGTCCGCGCTCTGGGACCGCGATTGGAGTCCATCTGTCCCTTCCATCTGGCGGGAGGGCTGACACGACCGCGAGAGTGGAGGGAACGAGCCGTCAGCGCCGGTCGCGCCACCGACGGCTCGCCTGTGAAGGACTAGAAGACCAGCTTCGCGCCCAGCTGCATCTGGCGCATCGTTCCGGCGCTGGTCACCCGGCCAGAGGCCGCAGCCCCGAGCGTCGTATTCGGGCTGCCCCAGTTCACGGTGTTGAACAGGTTGAAGACCTCCGCCCGAATCTGCAGAGCGCTCTGGCCGATCTCAAAGCTTTTCATCAACGAGAGATCGGTCGTCTTCGAGCCCAACCCGCGCAGCATGTTGCGCGGCGCGTTGCCATAAGTGAACTGCGCCGGGATCGCGAACGCCGTCGGGTCGATGCAGTTGATCAGCCCGAGCCCGCTCGGATTGGGCTCGCAGTTCACTGAAGGGTTCCCGACCACGTCCGGGCGCTGGCTCGGACTGAGGGTGTTCGCTTGATCGCCCTGGATCACGACATTCAGCGGCGTGCCGCTCTGGAACGTGGATACCCCGCTCACCTGCCAGCCGCCGAGCACGCTCCGAAGCACTGCGTTCGACGAGCTCCGGAAGAACGGCAGCTCGTAGATGTAGCTGAGCACGAGACGATGCGGGA
>JACDBQ010000808.1 GCA_013694845.1 Acidobacteriota bacterium | reverse complement strand
GCACCCGCTCCTGGCCCTTGCCCAGCACCGCCTGCGTTTCGACCCAGGTCGTGTGAATGTCGGTCACGTTCAGCGAATGCAGGAACTCCCCGTCCGCACACTCACCGGAATGCGAGATCGATTTCGGTGAAGCCCGGCTCGGTGACGTTCCACCGTTCCGTCTGCACCGGAATGTGGGGTTTGAGCAGCGTCCCGGGCTTGGTCGCCCATACATTCGCGTCCGCAGCTCCTGCGTGAAGGGCTGCAACCGTGGATCGATCTGCCGCGCACTGATCCGCAGCAACGCCCGCTCGGTCGCCGCGGGCAGCCGGAGACGCCGCCGCGCCCAGGGCACCCACGCCGGCAGCAGCGCCTTGAGCCGCACCGACCAGGGCTAGCCCGCGGCCGTCCAGATGGCGCGCAGCGCCGGCACGACTTCGCGGCGATAAGCCACGCGCCGCCCGCGCGGCCGGCGCAGGCGGGGTGACGCGGGACGGCGCAGCAGGCGGATCACCGCCTTCCAATGGTACCGCGTCACCGAGCACACCTCATCCAGCAGCGCTCCTTTCGCGTCCAGCCCGGCTCGTTCGTACCGCTCTCGCATTCGTGCCAAATACTCGTTCGTCGCCTGTGGTCCCACTCGCGAGGTTCCCATGAATCCGTCCTTTCATGGGTAACCCGACTTGCGGCGCGACGATGACTCGCTCGGTAACATTTAGCATGACGCGATACGTTCTCTTGACAACAGGAGGAGACCGGGGATAATCGGCACTTCAGCCTTGGACCCTGCCCGTCAATGATGCGGAATCGCCGTGTTTCGCTCCTGCTTCTGTTCGTCGTCGGCCTGACTCCAGCCGGGTGCAGTCAGCCGTCGTCTGCGCCAGGGTCCGGGTCCGCACAGGTGGCCGGATCGGAACCCGACCCCGAGCAACTGCGGCGGAGGGAACAGCAGCGCGTGGACTACCTGGTTGCCGGCGAGTACGATCGGCTGGCCGAGATGGCGTCGCCGACGCTGAGCTATACGCATTCGAACGCCGCGCTCGACTCGAAAGAGGGATTCCTGCGCGATCTGCGCAGCGGGCGGGTGGTATATCGGAGCATGCGACACCGCGACGTCGACATCCGTTTCGTCAGCCCGGGCGTGGCCATTCTGAACGGCCTGACGGACGCCGTGGTCACCGTAGACGTGGAGGACCAGGATGTGCCGCTGCGGTTCACCATCATCTATGTGCTGCGGGACGGAGAGTGGCTGTTCGAGGCATGGCACTCCGTACGGCGACCCGCCGCGTGAGGGCGCCGGCGGCTTCGGAAGCGTGAAGACGCGTGAATGAGTAAGACCGCACGACGGCCGTGTACACACTGGGGCGCATCGGCTGCGACATCACAAAGGAGTAGTGAACGATGGCATCTCGCTTGTTAGCGATTTTCTTGACTCTCGGTGGCAGCCTGCTCTTCTTCGCGCCGGTCGTGTCGGCGCAGCTAGCCTCACAGACGGCGCTGGTCGGCACCGTGACCGACAGCGGCGGCGGCGTGATTCCCGGTGCGACGGTCGTGGCGGTGAATATCGGCACGAAGGACACCTATGAGGCTGTCAGCAACGATCAGGGGCAGTACAACGTCCAGTTCGTCCGCCCCGGGCGGTACGACGTAACCGTGACCATGCCGGGCTTCCAGGTCTTCAAGACGACTGGCGTTGAGGTCACGACCAACCAGGTTGTGCGAACGAATATCGTCCTGCAGATTGGCGCCGTGACCCAGGAGGTGCTGGTGGAGGCCCGGGGAACGGTCATCGCCACAGATCGATCCACCGTCTCGGACACCCTCAATGAGAAGCAGATCACCGAGCTGCCATCGCGCGGGCGCAACGTGTGGGCGATGGCGGAGATCACGCCAGGCGTGCAGGTTGGCACACGCGGCGGCACCTGGATCGGCGCCGGGCAGCGTGACATTCAGAACAGCCTGACCCTCGACGGCATCAACTCGGCCGCGAACCTGATGCCCTCCACCTCGATGCAGCCGATCGCCGACGCGGTGGAAGAGGTCGTGGTTCAGACCGGCAGCACGTCGGCCGAGTTCGGGTCGTATCTGGGCGTCCACGTGAACATCGTCACCAAGAGCGGCACCAACACCCCGCACGGCAGCCTCTCGCACTTCTACCAGGGCGACGCGCTCGACGCCCGGGGGTACTTCGAGAATCCAGACTCCCCGGCCAATCCCCGGAAGTACAACCAGTTTTCGATTCAGGGGGATGGGCCCGTCGTCATCCCGGGACTGTACGATGGCCGCAACCGCACCTTCTTCATGGCGGCCTACGAGGGCATCCGGCAGCGTGAGCAGACGGCCGCCTTTGCCTCGGTTCCGACGCTGTTGATGCGGCAGGGCAATCTCTCGGAGGTTTCCGGCGCGATCAGGAATCCTCTGACCGGCGTGACCTACCCGGGCAACATCATTCCTGCATCCGATCTGAATCCGATCGCGCTCCGGATCCTGCAGGAGTACTATCCGGCGCCGACTGAGCCTGGCCGCTCCGACAACCTGGTGGGCAGCAGCAGCCAGAACGTCGACCAGGATCAGATCCTGTTGCGGCTGGATCAGAACATCGGGAACCGGGCTCGCGTGTACTTCCGCTACAGCTGGCAGGACGAGTTCACCGACAACACGGGTGTGATCCCGATCACCGGGACCAAGCAGCCTCGCAAGAACACGAACTACCTTGGGGCGTACACTCACACGATCACGCCGAACCTGCTGAACGACTTCCGGATCGGGTACCACTCGGTGCCCGAGGATACCCTGAACTACTTCTTCACGAACGGCCTGGCGTCCGCCGGCTCCGATATCGGGATCCCCGGCTTCGACGGCGACGTGCGGTACAACAACCCGGGTATTCCGGACATCAGCATTACGGGATTGTCCGGGCTCGGGTTGAGCGGCACGAACTGGCTGCAGTTCGACCGAACGTTCCAGCTCTCGAACATCATGGCGTTCAATCGCGGCTCGCACAACATCCGTGCCGGGTTCGATGCGCGGCGCGTGGAGACCGGCCGGCGGGCGGCGAACAGCCCCCGCGGCAACTTCGACTTCCAGGGCCAGATGACCGGCAATGCGTTCGCCGACTTCCTGCTCGGGCTCCCGCGCTCGGTGCGGACGCCGGTGGACCAGCTCCAGGGGCACGTCGGACACTGGCGCAACGGTCTGTTCATCAACGACACCTGGCAGGCCACGCCGGACCTCACGCTGAGTCTCGGTCTGCGCTACGAACTGCATACGCCGGCGAAGACGTATGAAGGTTTTGCGTCGATGCTGAACGCGGACTTCACGGGCCTGATTCCCCAGAGCCATCCGGCCGTCGGGTTCGAGTTCCACGAACCGAACAACAACCTGTGGGCGCCGCGCCTGGGCGCGACCTACCGCCTGACGGAGAAGACGGTTCTTCGGGCCGGGTGGGGGATCTACTACAACCCGAACCAGATGAACACGTTCACGTTTCTGACCAACAACCCGCCGCTCGCGGCCGAGTTCACCTTCTTCTCGGATCCGGCCAATCCCACGCTGTCGTTCAACAGCCCGTTCGGAGTGGTCGGGCCAGGCGCGCCCCCGGATGTCACCTCGCCCAATCGCGACCTGCCCCCCGCCCGGAAGAACCAGTGGAGCTTCGACATCCAGCGGGAGCTGTTCCGAAATACCGCCATCGATTTCCAGTACGTCGGATCGCGGACGAGTAACCTGGATCGCAGCTTCTTCGTCAACAGGCCACCACCCGGTCCCGGCGCGATCCAGGCTCGGCGGCCGAACCCGGCGTTCGGAAACCTGCGTATCATCCAGAACGACCTGATCGCTGACTACGACGCGTTCACCGTCCACCTGCGCCGCCGGATGACTGACGGGCTGCAGGCCAGCGTGCACTACACGTACTCCCGCAACGACGACATGGGGACCAACTCCAACGCCGGCGGCCGGACGATGGACGACTTCGACATCCAGCGGGATTACGGGCCGTCGAACTGGGAGATTCCGCACCGGTTCGTCGCCAGCTATCTCTACGAGATGCCGTTCTTCCGGGCCTCGCAGCAGGCCGTCCTGCGGCACGTTCTCGGCGGCTGGCAGATTGGCGGTGTGACCACGATCCAGAGCGGTACGCCAATCAACGTCACGATCGGCGCGGACCGGGCGAATACCGCCAGTCCAAATCAGCGGCCCGACCTGGTCGGCACGCCGTCATCGAACTGCGGCGGCGATGCCCTTGTCAACTGCATTGATCCTGCGGCGTATGCGCAGCCGGCTCTGTACACCTTCGGCAGTGCGACACGCAACCATCTGCGGGGTCCCGGGCGCGT
>JACDBQ010000805.1 GCA_013694845.1 Acidobacteriota bacterium | reverse complement strand
CATGCAGGCGACAGCATACCCGGCCCGCGCGTTGCAGCAGCCGGTGCGAGCATGTGAGATATGGCTGATGAGACCCAGGCACAAAGCACATCGGACGAGCTTACCGGCGAGCAGAAGCGCCAGAATGTCATCCGGCTGGCCTTCAGCGGCAGCGAGGCGCGCTACACGGAGTTCGTCGCAACCGTGCGGCAGGGGATTCCGCCAGGTACTGGCGTCGTGCTCCGGGGCAGCGCCGTGACCGGTGTGCGATGGAAGGACAGCGCGCCGTTCGATTCGGACGGCCCCGGCACCAGCGACCTGGACCTGACGCTGGTCGGGGGTGACGAACTGATGGGCCTCTACAAGGTCACCGGCTTCTTCGTGCCGGGTATTCACTCGCGCCCGATCAGCGAGGACGACCCGGACATCGCACCTGACCTCACGCCGCTTCGGAACCAGCTGATCTCGATGGTGAGCCGGCCGGTCAACATCCAGGCGACCCGTGACTTCGTGATGTATCTTCGCGGCGAGCTGATCGGCCAGCCCTACCTGGTCCTCATCGACGAGGACGAGTAGTCCTGAGAATCCTGACCTACAACATTCGCCGTGGAGGCAAAGGGCACGAGGCCGCCCTCGCACAGACGATCCGGGCCTGCACGCCCGACGTGGTGATCCTGCAGGAAGCGACCGACCCTGCGGTCGTGACACGCCTGGCCGCGGACACGGGAATGGCGCAAAGCGGGTCGCGAAAGGGTGAATCCCTTGGCTTTCTCAGCCGGCACAAGGTCCGCGGTTTTGGCTGGCACAAACCGCGGATCTCACGGCATGCATTCCTCGAAATCGAGCCTTCCGGCACGGCCGCGCGGATCTTCGGGATTCACCTGAGTGCGGTGCATGCGGCCTGGACCGAACGGCGCCGGACCGAGGAGCTCCGGGCGCTGCTCAAGAGCATCGCGCGTCATCAGCACGGCTTCCACGTCCTGACCGGAGACTTCAACACGCTTGCGCCCGGTGAACTGCTGGATTTCCGGAAGCTGCCGGGACGGTTACGCGCACTCGTCTGGTTGAGCGGTGGCGACGTCCGCTGGCGAACGATCCAGATCATCCTCGATGGCGGTTACATCGATGCGTATCGATCACTACACACCGGAGTGCCCGGGTTCACGTTCCCGACGTGGGGCCCCCACGTGCGTCTCGATTATCTGTTCCTGCCGATTCGGTACGCGCCGCAGCTGAGATCCTGCGAGATCATGGACGTCCCAGGGGCGCGTGATGCGTCCGACCACCTGCCGCTCCTGTCGGTCGTGGACGTGCCCGATCAGCCGCCGGAGCCCGATGAAATCATTGGGCGTTCCGACCCGACCCGTGAATCGGACGAGGGGCCCCTGCATCCATGATCATTCGCGCGGCGCGCCTCGCGATCGCGACGATGACGCTGGTGCGTGACCCCGATGAAGAGGCAATGCTGCGCTGGGGGATGGAGGCGCTGACCCGCATCGGCTGCCCGGTAATCGTGACGGATGGCGGGTCGCCGTGCCAGTTCGTCGAGTCTCTACGCGGGTTGCCGGGACTGACGCTCACCACCCCCTCGGGGCAGGGCCTGGTCGATCAGGTCCGTACCAGCCTCGAGGCATGCGCGAAACTGGACGCGGACTTTCTTCTCTACACCGAGCCCGATAAGCTCGACTTCTTCGAGCATCATCTGCGGGGTTCATCGACCACACCGTCCGGGCGGAGGCCGGTATCGTCGTCGCGGCGCGTTCGGCTCACAGCTTCGAGACCTTTCCACCCACACAGCGACCGACAGAAGGGACGCTCAACGGTCTCTGCGGTGAGTTCCTTGGTGTGGACGGTGACTATTCCTACGGCCCTTTTCTCCTTCGGCCGGATCTGGTGACTCACATCCAGCGGATCAGCCCGGACCTTGGCTGGGGCTGGCGGCCCTTCCTCTTCGCCATCAATCTTCGCCTCGGCCGACCTATCGTCCATGTTGTCGACGATCGTCGCTGGCCCGAGGACCAGCGGCAGGAGAATGAGCCCGAGAGGCTCCACCGGCTGCGGCAGCTGGGGCAGAACGTCAACGGCCTCCTGCTCGGAATGACATCGCCGTGGTAAGGGCGTCGCTCGGGGCGAGGTGCTGGCTACTTGCCGGAAATTCGAGGCGTGGCATGGTCGAAAACGCGGTCACCTTACTACGGGGACCACGCCGCAGTAATCGCTTATACCCTAGAAAAAACGCGACGGCGTGGTAGGCTGGCCGCGCCTTTCCTTTCGAGCGCAGCGTCCATCTATGAGCTTCACCCGCAGCCTGCTGCTTCTCGTGCCCGTCGCCGTTCTCTGCCACGTCGTCACCGGCCTCGGCCAGGACGCCCCGCACCGGCGTGAAGCGCGAACCTTTCGGCAAGATGCCTGACGGCAAGCCGGTCGAGCGTTTCACGCTGACCAATACCGCCGGCGTCGAACTGCGCGCCATCAGCTTTGGCGGGATCATCACGTCCCTGCGCGTGCCCGACCGTAACGGGAAACCGGGTGACATTGTCCTCGGGTTCGACCGCCTGGACGGTTACCTGGCCGATCACCCGTTCTTCGGCGCCATCATCGGCCGGTACGGCAATCGGATCGGCAGGGGACAGTTCACCCTCGACGGCCGCACCTACAAGCTCGCCACCAACAACGGGCCGAACCATCTGCATGGCGGGACGAAAGGATTCGACAAGGTCCTGTGGAGCGCCGAACCGGTGGACGGCAAGAACGCGATTGTCTTCACACGCTCGAGTCCGGACGGGGAAGAAGGCTACCCCGGCAGCCTCCGTGTCCAGGTGACCTATACCCTGACCGACAGCAGCGAGCTCGTCGTCGACTACCGCGCCACCTCAGACAAGCCGACCGTCGTCAACCTCACCCAGCACAGCTACTTCAATCTCGCCGGGCAAGCGTCTGGCGACATCCTCAGGCATCAACTGATGGTGAACGCCGACCGGTACACACCGGTCGATGACACGCTGATCCCGACGGGCGAGCTGGCGGCCGTGGCCGGCACACCGTTCGACTTCCGGAAGCCTGCCGACGTCGGCGCCCGGATCGATCAGCCCGACCCGCAGTTAAAAAACGGCCAGGGCTACGATCACAACTGGGTCCTGAATCGCAGGGGCACCGGACTGCAGCTCGCGGCCCGCGTGAGCGAACCGACGACCGGTCGGACAATGGAAATCCGGACCACCGAGCCGGGGATCCAGTTCTACTCGGGGAATTTCCTCGATGGCAAGCTGACCGGCAAGGACGGTGCGCAGTACAAACGCCGAACCGGCTTCTGCCTCGAGACCCAGCATTTTCCCGATTCACCCAACAAGCCTAAGTTCCCGTCGACCACCCTCCGGCCGGGCACGGAATATCGCTCCAGCACCGTCTTCACTTTCGGAGTGACCAATTGAGGCGCAATACCACCGCAGCGCTCTTCGTCGGCGGGGCCATAGGAGCCGCATCGGTTGTCGCGTTCAGCCAGACAGCTGTGACGACCACGCCCGCCGTCGCCGGGCCGCTGCCGCTCGCCGCCGTGCGGCTCACCGGCGGACCGTTGAAGCAGGCGCAGGACCTGAACGCGAAGTACCTGCTGGAGCTCGAGCCCGACCGGATGCTGGCGTTCTACCGCGATCGCGCGGCACTGCCGAAGAAGGCGGAGCCGTGATGTACGCGTCCACCGGCGATGTTCGCTTCAAGCAGCGCGCCGACTACATCGTCGGCGGCGTGAAGGCGGTGCAGGATGCGCACGGCGACGGATACCTTGGCGCCCTCAAGGCTGGCAGGGAGATGCTCCAGGACGTCGCGAAAGGGAACATCAAGTCCGGCGGTTCGATCTCAACGGACGGTGGGCCCGGTGGCACACGCTGCACAAGACATCCGCCGGTCTGCGCGACGCCGATCGTCATGCTGGCAAGGCGCAGGCACTGGAAGTCGAGAAGAAGTTCGCGGCCTGGGCTGAGAGCCTCGTGTCGTCACCCTGGCAAGAATGATTTCAGCCACGGTGCAACACTGCTCACACGGTCACGCTTGACGAAATGCGGGGCAGTGGTGCCACTGGTCAAGACCTTGATCGGTGCTGAACGGTGGTTACTCCCTGGCAAGAATGTTTCCAGCCACGGTGCAACACGGCTCACACGGTCACGCTTGGCGACATGCGGGGCAGTGGCGTTACCGGTAACGGACCGTTGTCCCTGTTGAACCGTGTTTACCGTGGCCACTAAGAGCGAGCTGCTTCTTGCTCGGCTTCGCATCGACTGCCTGACCACCAGTCGCGTCGGCACCTGGTAGACGTCCCCTTCCACCCGCTCTTCACTGATCAGGCCGAACAGTGCCTGGAAGGATGTCGTCGAAGCCGACGATCGAAACGTCTTCGGGGACACGCACGCCGGCCGCAAGGGATCGCGTGCAAGGCCTCGATCGCCGTCCAGTCGTTCGAACAGACGACGGCAGTCGGCGGCTTCGACAGACGTAATAGCTCGCCCATCGCCTTCTGCCCACCTTCGGCGGTCTGCGTCCCTTCCCTGATCATTTTGCGGCTCCGGCGTCAACTTGTGCTGCCTCATGCCGCCCACGAAGGCTTGGCGCCTGGTCCGCGCCGAGTGCGGTTCGAGCGGGCCGGTAATCAGGGCGACGTGGCGGTGCCCGAGACCAACGACGTGATCAACGGCCTGCCGGATGCCGTTGCCATAATCGATCGAGACGACACCGCCAGGCGCGGTGAATCCCACGCCGTGCCGTGCGCCGAACTCGGGGAAGTCGGCGTCGAAGGTGAGCGTGTCGCGAAACACCACCTCTCGTCGTGATCCGGCGACGTCGATCACCACCACCGACAGGCTTTGCGTGCTGCAGTCGAATCCTGCGTACAAGCTTCCGGGGTTCCGCGGTTCCAGGGTTCACCGGGCGGGTTTCACCGGCTCCCATTGGCCGGTTCGGGAGGACCTGGCGAGCGCGTCGATGCATTCCATGTTGGCGACGGCATCTTCGAGCGGCGCCGACTGTGGCGAGCAGTCCAGGATCGCTCGCGAGAGCTCCTCGGCCTGGAGCGTGTACTGGTTGCAGGTGTCGAGCACGATCGTTTCAATGCCGCTGCCGTGGACGTCGCCCGTTCGGTCGAGCGTCAGCCGGCAGGGGCGGTCGGCCGGGGCGTTGAAGGGGATCTCGAGCTCCAGGCGGCCTTCGGTGCCCACGATCTGGATCCGCTGATAGTACTGCACTTGCGTGCCGCAAGTGCCGATCGCGTGCCGGCCGTCGAAGTCCAGGATCATGGAGGTGAGCCGGTCGACGCCGAACCGCGGATCGATGTCCGAGACCCCGCTCACGCGCGCGGGTTCGGCGTCGAAGATGAAGCGTGCCGTGTTCACGAGGTAACAGCCGATGTCGAGCAGGGCCCCTCCGCCGAAGGCCGCGACGTTCCGGACGTTACTCGCATCATCGTTGTTATAACTGAAGAACCCCGACATTGCGCGCAGGTCGCCGAGCCCCCCCGCGTCGACCAGCGTCCGCGCTCGAAGCCACTGAGGATGCCTGCGGATCATGAACGCCTCCTGAATCCGCATGCCGGTGCGATTGCGCACCTCCAGCAGTGTGCGCGCCTCACCCGCATTCAGTGCAATCGGCTTCTCGCACAGGACGTGCTTGCCCGCTTCGGCGGCCCTGGTCGTCCAGGACACATGCAGGTGGTTGGGAAGTGGAATATAGACCGCGTCCACGCCCGGGTCCGCGAGCAGCGCCTCGTACGATCCGTGCGCGCGCGGGATGCCCAAGGCCGCCGCGGATGCCTCCGCCCTGGCGCCGTCACGGGACGCGATCGCGACCACCTCGCAGTGGCACGCCCGCTGCATGGCTGGAATGACTTTAGCCGTCGCGATCCGCGCGACGCCCAGAACGCCCCAGCGAACGACGGGTGGTTTCTGACGCGCCAGCATGCATAGATCATAGCGTTCCGCGCGGGTCGGGCGGCGCGAGTGTAGTGGAGGAAGACGAGAGCTCACATGCCGAGTCCCGATGCGCGCCGACTGCTCCTTGTGGGCCTCCTCGGCATAGTCTCTTCGGGCTGCCGAGACAAGGACGTCCCACCCCCGCCGCCGGCTACGGCCGAGTCACCCGCGGCGGCGCCGTCCACCAAACGCGTGGTCGGCCCGTTGTCCGACGCCGACGCCAAGGCCCTCAAGACAATGAACGATCGCATGAAGAGCTACCTCGAGATCCACACGAAGCTCGAGGCTGGTCTTCCCGAACTACCCAAAGATCCCAGCCCTGAGCAGATCGATAAGAATCAGCGGTTGTTCGAACAGAAGATGCGTGCCGCTCGCGCGTCGGCGAAGCGGGGCGAGATCTTCACACCCGAGGCGGAGACGGTCATCAAACGGCTGCTTGCGGCCGTCTTCACGACATCGCAGGGCAAAGAGTTGATGGCATCGATCATGGACGAATACCCGGCCGGCTTGAAGCTGACGGTGAACGGGCGGTACCCCGACGCCATTCCCGTGTCCACGGTGCCGCCTGAGATCCTGCAGACTCTGCCCAAGCTGCCCGAAGACATGGAGTACCGTTTCATCGGCCGGCACATGATCCTGCTCGACACCCATGCTCATGTGATCGCCGATCTGATCGAGAACGCGTTACCGAAACTGTAAGGAGAGACATCGATGCGACCGCCACGCTGGATTCCGTTCCTGGCGCTTCTGGCTGCTGTGTGCCTCGCCACGGCCTGCCGCGAGAGCGGCATCCAAACCGACGCGATCGCCGCGCAGGCGGCCGACGCCGCGTCCCTGCCGAATAAGGCCGGCTCATTCAAGTTCGCCGTGCTCGGTGACTTTGGCGTCGGTGCGAAAACGCAGTACCAGCTGGCCGACCAGATGGCGACCCTGCACGACCGGTTCACCTACGGCACGGTCGTGCTCGTCGGCGACAACATGTACGGCGGCGAGCGACCGCAGGATTTCAAGGCGAAGTTCGAGAAGCCGTACAAGCCGCTCCTGGATGCCGGGGTCAAGTTCTACGCGTCACTCGGCAATCACGACGCCCGCGAGCAGCGCTACTACAAGCCGTTCAACATGGATGGGCAGCTGTACTACACGTTCAGCCCCACCGCCGATGTCAGGTTCTTTGCGCTCGAAAGCACCTACATGGTCCCTGAGCAGGTCGCGTGGCTCGAGAAGGAGCTGAAGGCCTCCAGCAGCAAATGGAAGCTCGTGTTCCTTCACCATCCGCTGTATTCGTCAGGCGAGCGCCATGGCTCCGACACCTTGCTCAAGGAGGCCCTCGAACCGCTGTTCGTGAAGTACGACGTCAGCGTCGTGCTGACGGGGCACGATCATTTCTACGAACGGGTCAAACCGCAGAAAGACATCACCTATTTCGTGGTCGGTTCAGGAGGGAAGCTCCGTTCCGGCAACATCGACCGCGGCACGGGGCTCACGGCGAAAGGCTTTGACACCGACCTCGCGTTCATGGCCGCCGAGATCGACGGCGACCAGATGTACTTCAACACGATTTCGCGTACCGGCCAGGTGGTTGACTCCGGAGTCCTCGCGGCGCGCAAGCCCCTGTCGCCCTGACCGCTCACCGGATCACCGATTCGTCGTCGTCGGTGTCCTCGCCTTCTTGGTGGCGTCCTCGATCGCTTTCCAGTCGGGTGGTTTCACGCCAAGGAGGTGGCGGGCGAAGAAGTCATAGCGCTTGTGCTCACCGTAGGCGCCCCCGTTGGTGTGGCCGGCGCCCGGGATCACGAGCAGATCGAACTCCTTGTTGTGTTTGATCAACTGGTTGACGACCTGGTAAGTCGACGCGGGATCCACGTTGTTGTCCATCTCGCCGACAACCAGCAGCACCTTGCCTTGCAACCGCCCCGCGTGGTCGACGTTGGACGATGCCGCATACTGCTCGCCGATCGGCCACCCCATCCACTGCTCGGTCCACCAGATCTTGTCCATCCGGTTGTCGTGACAGCCCGCGGCAGACACTGCTGCCTTGTAGAAGTCGGGAAAAAAGAGCAGCGCCCCCAGCGCGTTCTGCCCGCCAGCCGATGTTCCGTAGAGACCCACGCGCGTGATGTCGTACGACGGATAGTTCGCTGCCACGGCCTTGTGCCACAGGATGCGGTCGGGGAATCCGGCATCGCCAAGGTTCTTCCACGCGACGTCATGAAATGCCTTCGAGCGGTAGTTCGTACCCATCCCGTCGATCTGCACCACAATAAATCCGACCTCGGCCTGCGCCTGCATCTGGTTGTACGCGCCGAACGTCTTGGGGACGAAGGATCCCTGCGGACCCGCATAGATGTTCTCGATCACCGGATACTTCTTCGCCGAATCGTAATTAGTCGGACGGTAGATGACACCCCAGATATCGGTCTTACCGTCGCGTCCCTTCGCGATAAACATTTCCGGCGGCTTCCCGCCAGCAGCCTGCAATGAGGTG
>JACDBQ010000785.1 GCA_013694845.1 Acidobacteriota bacterium | reverse complement strand
GCGTCGAAGTTGTACAGCTGCTTCGCGGACGCGACCTTGGTGACGTTCTCGGGGTCGATGTGGGTGAAGCCGCTGCGCTCGACGAGGTCCTTGATGAGAAGTACGTCTGCTTCGCTGAGCTATTCGACCCGGGCGTCCGCCCCCAGGCCGCGGATCGTTCCGTGCACGTAGATCACCGCTTCGTACAACGAGTCGCCGAGCGCCTCCCCCGCGCCGCCACCCACGAGGATGGTGCCGGCCTGGGCCATGAACGCGCCGGCGTTGCCGATGTCTCCGGCGACGACCAGCGTGCCGCCCTTCAACGAGATTCCGGCACGCAGCGACGCGTCGCCTGCGATGAAGACGTGGCCGCCGTGGGCGCTGGCCGCGGCTGACTCGGACGCGTTGCCCTCGATGCGCACCACTCCGCTCATCAGATTCTCCGCGACGCCAGCCGACCGACCCGCGGACTGTGACGTTGGGTCCGGCGCTCAACCCTGCGATGTAGTAGCCGGCGTTGCCATCAATCGTGATGTCCAACGCAGTCTCGAGCCCGACCGCGAGGTTGTGCGCGCCACGCGGTTCCAGAATTGACACCTGCGACCCCGCGGGCAGCGACCGGAGAGTCCTGTTGATCTCTCGTACCGGCATCTCGGCGCAGTTCAGCGGGACCAAGCGTGGACCTCCTCGGGCATCGGCTCGAACACGCGGGCCGAGCCGATGTCCGGAAGCGTCGCCAGTGCGTGGTACTCGCTGGCCACCGCGACGTAGCGGGACGATTCCGCGACAACAAGCGGCTTGCAGGCAAAGGGGTCGCGGACGACGGCGAACTCGTCGCGTGTCGTCACCAGCAGTGTGAAGAACCCGTCGAACTCCTTGAGGACCATCAGCAGCGCGTCGCGGACGTCATCGCCGTCCGCGAGCCGCTGGCCGACGTACCGGGCGGCGACCTCTGAGTCGTTGTCTGTATCGAAGCTGACGCCGAGATCCTGCAACCTACGGCGTTGGGTCGCGTGGTTGGAGAACGTTCCGTTGTGGACCAGGCACAGGTCGGCCGCCGGTGTGAACGGGTGTGAGTGAGCCGTGCTCACTGCAGACTCTGTAGCCATCCGGGTGTGGCCGACCGCCTGGTACCCGGTCGCAACGGCTATTCCGTAACGCCCGCAGATGGTTGCCGGCGATCCCACGTCCTTGTAGATCTCGAGCGCACGCCCGTAGCCGATCAGGGCGACCTCCGGCTCGTGAGGCCGAAGCTCGGCGATGACCCGGGCTGGTGGTGCGGCGGTCTCGACGATGGCGACGTTGCCCTTGGTGGTCACCTCGGCGGACACTCCCGTGGCCGAGCGCAGATGTTCGCCGAGCCTTTCCCAGTCGAAGCCAGCATGGGCGGAGCGCAGCGAGAAGCGGAGCAGGTCCTCGGAGGCGGGCGCGCGGTACAGAGCGACGCCAGCCGAGTCCGGACCACGGGTGCTCCTTGAGAACGCCCACAAGGCCGACCTCGAAGACAACCTCATCCCCGACGAGCTACGTCGGTTCGACGGATTCATGGAACCGGAGATGTACTCGGCCAGCACCGCCTTGTTCCGCAGCAGAGACTTTCAGCTGACCGTATTTGACGTGAATCGCAAAACCTTTGAGAACGTGCTTGGAGTCGACCTTATCTACTGGGACGTGACGCACGACGTCTTCACGATGGTGCAGTACAAGCGCTTCGAGCGGCAGAACGACGGCTCGGGGTTAGTAGGACGCTGGGCTTACCACCGCAAAGAAGACATCGCGAAGCAGCTCGCGCAGATGCCGAAGTTGACCAACCACCCCACAACCAGCCACGACTGGCGGATGACGCAGTCACCGTTCTGGTTCAAATTCTTGAACGGCGACGCTGCCAGGACCCAGGACGGGCGCCTGCTCAGCGGGATGTACGTGCCGGCCGACTATCTCCGACTGGCTATGGAAGACGGCTCGCGCTTCAGGCGGGGCCACAACATGGCTTTCGCATCGACTACGACACCGTCAGGAACTTAGACCGTGACACGTTCACGAGACTGGTGCGGCAGGGCCTGATCGGCACGGCGTCAGAGCACTCGCTCGACATGCACAAGATCATCGAGGATCTGACGAAGGAAGGTAAGAACATAGTGCTCGCGGTGAAGACGAAATGGGATGCGACTGCCCGGTAGCGGGGCGACGCGTTCCCGACACAGTACGGCGTGACCAAGTCCGACATTGGATCGGCCTAGGGCCATTGACTGACACTTTGGAAGAGCGCACATGCCAATGAGCGGGCGCGACTTTCCGCCCAGTTTGACTCACCCTCAGGTGATGCCAGGCGGCGGAACTCACCGGCGCCGGCCCTGACTACTGCTCGGCGAGCAGCCCTCGCCGCTCGCCCGGCGCCGCGCGCTGTCCAGGCGAAAGCCGTGGCGGTTTCGCCAATGCTCAGGTCTTCCGCAGTGACCGGTCGACGCGCCCGACGATGTGCCCCAGGTGATGTCCGCACGGCGGACCCCAAGCACCCCTTCCAATCGCGGGTGACGAATCCAGTCAGGCACCGCCCAGTCGACCTCCCGCGCACTGAGAATCACCTGCGCCCGACGTTCCTCCGTGGAGGGGCACCCCGGCACCGGCCGAAGTGTCGGCGCGTTCGGGCAGGCTAGGTGCCGTGCCTGATGAACATCCGCTTCCGCCGCTCGAAGCGTTCGAGCCTGCCCGGGTCCAGCTGCGTGCTGCCACTGAGGCTCGCCGTAGGTTAATGGATGCGTGGAACTCAATGCACCAGGACGACCCGTTCGACGTCACCGTCCACACCGACGCGGACGGTACCGGTGAACTGTGGGCGGTCGGTGGCCCGCCTGCTCAGGTCGCTGCCATTCTGCAAGATCACGCGAAGGCGTTCCTGATATCCGTCAAAGCCGCCATGGACGCTGCCGTTTGTGCCGCAGCCGAGACTGTCTGCACGCCCTTGGGACCCATTGATCCAGACATGCACCGGATGCCCTTGTGCTCGTCGCGAGAAGAGTTCGACTCGCTTGTGCCGAACGAACATTTCGTTGGTCTGCGGCCGGACCAGGTTCGCGTTCTGCATGAGCTGCAGCCGTACCAGTCCGGCAACGCCAACCGTGACTACATCGGGCACACCGTCACTCATCTGGCCGAGAGCCTTGAGGCAGCCGAACTCGGCAACGAGGTGGTTGGTGTGTGGGCCACGAACTATGAGCCCAGTTCCATCCACCGGCTGGATCCAAGGTCGAGTCGTTCGACGTTCAGCAGAGCGGCCTGCTGCAGTCCCGCAAGCTCCTCGCACGCTTCCATGTCACTCCGCCGGACACCGTGGGCGAGGTACAGGTGCGACCCAACGTGGCTCTCGATCCGGTGTTCAGCGCACCGCCGTGGCCCATCAAGCTCGAAGACAACGCAGATGCACGATCCAGCGGGCTGCTGGTCATCGCACGCCGGCTCATCGAGGGCCTCGAACGGTCGGTCAGTACTCCGACCTTTATCCAACAGTTCGGTCGCCTCGATGACGTCGGGCCGATCGTCGCCACCAGCGTCTGGCTCCCTGTGCAGTTCGCCGATAAGAAGCAGGAAACAGAGGCCCGCACAGGCCTCGCACAGTCGGATCTCAACCTCGCGAGCTACCGGGCGGACGACGGCACCTACACGTTGATGCGCATTGAAGGTGACACCGT
>JACDBQ010000769.1 GCA_013694845.1 Acidobacteriota bacterium | reverse complement strand
ACACTAGGTGACCAGCTTGAGGAAGAGTGTGGCGAAAAGCGATCGGCTGACGTCGCCAGCCGGGATCTGGTACGGAGCCACGAGCTTGTCACTGTTGGCGAGCAGGATAAACGTGAGGTTCCGTTCGGGAAGCTTGATGATCAGGGAGGAATACGCGTTGGGCACGTTGCCGAAATGCCACACGACGCGCTGGCCGTTGTAGCTCTGGACGAACCAGCCGAGTCCGGTGGGGAGCGCCGTGCCCCGATAGCCTGTGACCGGCTGCCAGGCTGGGCCAAGGGTTTGCTCCTGCAGCAGCAGTCCGGCGTCAAGAGCGCCGTCGAGGCGTGCGAGGTCGCGGACGGTTGACACGAGTCCGCCGGAGGCCGACATCTGCGTCGGCGGCAGCTCGATACGCTCCACGCGGCCTTTGCTGTCGACCTTGTAAGGCGGCGCTGCGCGCTCGAGCACCCGGCGATACCGTTCGAGCTCCTCCCCGTCGTACAGCCCCTCGGGGAGCGGCAGGTCGGCGTCGCGAAGGTCCGTGCCAGGAACCGAGTCGACCATCGCGAGCCGGTTGAGGAGCCGGTGCGAGACGCTCTTCCGATACGGCTGCGGCGCGCACCATTCCATGACGGTGGTCAGCTGGCCGTAGCGATCGGGGTTATAGAGGAAAGGCTCGCCCTGCGTTTCGTTCTGGCGATGACTGAGAAGATCCCGCAGCGTCGCGGCCTTCTCGGGGATGTCGATTCCGTATTGCCCGAGCGGTGTGTCGAGAGCGAGCCGGCGCTGCTCGACGCACTGGAGTACCAGAATGGCCGCCAACGTGCCGCTGGCATCCCCAATGACGTACGGTGTCGCGGGAGTCGCGCGTTCACGGGTCGCGACATTCTGGAATCCGTATCCCTTTTCCCAGAGGATCACTCCGTCGCGGACGATCGCGGCGGACATGCCCGGAATACCGGCCTGCATCCGCAGGGCCTCGAGATAGGAATCCAGCACCGGCAGGATGCCGTAGGGCGTAAAGATCGGCTGTTGCCCCGATGGACTGGCCGAGGCGAGAAAAAGCGCGACACATGCGAGCGCAGTCAGCCTTCGCATGTCAGCGGATCAACGTGAACTTCATGAAGCCGACCACGTCGTCGCCTTGCCACGGCCAGACGAACGAGGCGTTCCGCGGCGCCGCGTGTGCGCGCACCCGGACGTAATACTCCCCGTTGCTCTCGAGCGTCACGCTGCTGAACAGGGGCAGACGGTCGAACTGGTTCGTGAGCCAGGCCCACGCCACCTCTTCGCTGTCGGTCGTCTCGGGGCGTTGCAGCTGGCCATCGAAGGTGCGGGTGATGTTGTACCGCCGAGTCAGGTTGTCGAACTTGACCGTCGCCTTGACGACGGCCGTCGCGAGCGTGCGGTCGAACCAGATGGACGAGCCGCGCCGCAGGTCCACCTTGTAGATGAAACTCACGAGCATGCCGCTGTGGATCTTGGCGCGGATGTCGTCGGTGAGCTCCAGGGCCAGCTTGAAGGACACCAGTACCTGGCCGTCGCGGGGCAACGGCGCGACCTGCAGGGTCTGCTCGACCGGGACCGCCAGGGCGAGGCACGAGAAAATCAGCGAGGCGAGCATCGGATGTGAATGCGCCATGATAAACCGGCCGGGCTGAAAAACACTCCTGATTTCGTGTTCACCAACGGCTCAGCTGTGCGATTCGACCACCGCACGTGTAGTCGCAATTATGGAAGCGAGTAATTTCTACTGCAGTAACATCGAACACGTCCGGCCGTCCGCAACCGCTCATCGCCGAGTTCCGGGGAGTTCACGCATCAGCCGATCGGAATTGTTGTTGCATCCACATGTGACAAACCATGATTAATCTCTGGATGGTCGCCGCAGGCGCTGTGGCGGCGGTTGCGACAGCCCTTGTTCTTCGACGCGGCCGACGGAGAGATG
Organism: Acidobacteriota bacterium; assembly: GCA_013694845.1. Classification (GTDB taxonomy): domain Bacteria; phylum Acidobacteriota; class Vicinamibacteria; order Vicinamibacterales; family 2-12-FULL-66-21; genus JACDCA01. Next base: position 6,976 of record JACDBQ010000769.1, on the reverse strand, counting down.
ACCGGTCGCAATCATCCACGGCGTCGGTCGGCCCTGTCAGTGAAGAATGGCTCTCGAATGCGCGAGGCCAGGGAGACCAGGGATCGTGATCTCGCCGCAGGCCTTTGGCGAGGTGCTGCGGCGGCAGCGCGAGCAGCGAGGCGTCTCGCTCGAAACGGTTGCCCAGCGAACCAAGATTGGTCCCACGTTCCTCAAAGCACTGGAAAAAGGCGACTGTTCCAAATGGCCCGGCGGCATCTACAGCCGAGCCTGGATTCGAGCCTATGCCACCGCCATCGGACTCGACCCTGAAGATGTCGCCGGCCGTTTCGCCAAGTGCTTCGCGCGAACAGCCTTCCCCGAAGGTGACCCGACGCCGCCCGTCCCCGCCGATCTGCCGGCGATAGTCCCCCTCCGCCTGGCGCTCGAAACCGATCCGCGCGAGCGGGCCCGCGTCCTCCAACGCCGCTCCATCCTGTTCATCATCGACGTGCTGGTCGTGACGATCGTCGCGACTACGGTCAGCGCCTTCACCGTCGCCGGTTTCTGGATGGTGTTCGCGGGGGCCGCTCTCAGCTGCCACGGAATCGGTCTGTTCGGTGGGGGTGGCTCGGCCGCCGGCTGGGTTGATCGCTCGCTGCGTCGATACGCCCGTCCTCACGACGACACGGCAGGCGCGTCGGCAATGGAAGCAACCTGACTCCCGCCCGGCGTTCTAAGATGGCGGCATGTTGCCGCTCCGAACCCTCGCTGCCGTCGTAACGCTCCTCTCGTCGCCGGCCACCCTCCTCGCACAGGACCCGCCCGAGCTGCGGGCGTTATGGGTGGACGCGTTTCACGAAGGCATCCGCTCCCCGCGCGAGGCCGCGGACCTCGTCGCGGCGGCCCAGCGTGCCCACATCAACACCCTCATCGTGCAGGTTCGCAGGCGCGGCGATGCGCTCTATACAAAAGGCGTGGAACCGCCGCTCGCCGACCCTTTCTACGATCCAACCTTCGACGCACTGGCCGCGATCGTCGACGCCGGCCACGCCGCCGGCCTCGAGGTGCACGCGTGGATCAACGCCATGCCGGTCTGGCGCGACGAAGCCGCTCCCGCCGACGCCCGGCACCTGTTCAATCAACATGGTCCCTCGGCGGTCGGCGCGGAGAACTGGCTGACCTCGTCCCCCTCCGGTGATCACAAATTTCCGGTCGGGTATTTCCTCGATCCCGGGCATCCAGCGGCGGCGGCGTATCTGGCGGAGATCTACCTCAACATCGTCCGGAACTACGGCGTGGACGGGATCCACTTCGACTACGTTCGATACCCGGAGACGGATGAGCGGCTGCCGCGAGGCGCCGGCGTCGGATACAACAGCGTCAACCTCCAGCGGTTCCGTCGCGCGTCCGGACGGAACGATACGCCCCCGCCAGGTGACGAAGCCTGGATGGCGTGGCGACGCGATCAGGTCACGAACCTGGTGCGCCGAGTCTCGATCGAGGCCAAGGCCATCAATCCGCGGCTCAAGATCAGTGCGGCGCTCATTCCCTGGGGAGCGCCGCCGGTCGCGGAAAAGGATTTCGAGAACGTCGCGCCGATGCAGCGCATCTTTCAGGACTGGCACCAGTGGCTCGAAGACGGCTGGCTGGATCTCGGTATCCCCATGAACTACGCGCGCGAAACGGACGATCGGGTTCGGGGCTGGTTCGATGGCTGGATGCGGTGGGAGAAGCGGCACCAGCACGGACGGCAGCTGGCCGTCGGCCTTGGCGCTTACCGCAACACCCCGGCCGACACGATCGCGCAGGTCACGCGCGCAAGGAAGGACGATGAGGGTCGGGTCGCCGGCGTGTCGTTCTACTCGTACGCGGTGCCTGAGCTCCCGGCCGAAGTCAAACCCGGCACCGACCTCCCGGCGGTAGCGGTTGCCGGCATCGACCGGCTCGCATTCCTCGCCAATGGGGTCGGCACATCACCGCCGGTCTTTCCGCGCCCCGCGCCGGTGCCAGCCATGCCATGGATCGTTCGTCCCGATCGGGGGTGGATCGCCGGCACCCTCCCGGCAATCGTCATGGGCGACAACGATGGCGTCGAGGTGAAGATCACCCGGAAGCGGTTCTGGCCCTTCGGCAACAGCACGCGCGTATGGACGGACGCGAATGGATACTTCGGTCTCGCGAAGGTGAAGCCGGGTCGATACGAGCTATCGGTCGAGCGGGCCTCGACGCGTCAAAGACTGGACGTGCAGGTGAACGCCGGCACGGTCTGCCGTGCGGTTTTCGTCAACCGCGCGGCGACCGACCCGCCGCCTACAGGGCGCCCAGACCCTTCATCGTGGCCGCCAGGCCCTTGAGCCGAGCGGCATTCGGTCCCGTCCTAGCTGCGGCGTCCTGCTCCAACTGCGTCGCCAGGGCGCCAAGCTGCGCGCGATCCTTCTGGTCGAGGGCCGCCTTGACGGCGGCGGCACGCGCCGGCTCGATGGCGTTTCCGCGCGTGAGCTGATCCAGGAAGGCGCGCGCGACCGTCGCATGCGCGGGGAACGTAATCGCGGGCTGTTGCTGTGCGTTGAAGACGTCGAACCGGACCAGACGTGCCGCATCGAGCTCGGTCTGCGAGAGGTGCTCGCTGGGCTTGAGGCGGAAGATATCGAGCCCGCGCGCGATTTCGGCGCCGTAGATCAACCCGTTGTACCAGTAGGTCGACCACTCGCCGGCGGTGATCAGCCGCTTGGCGTCGATCGGACCGCGATCGTAGTACGCGATCTCGTACGGCTTGGTCGAGTCCGTGAAGTCGAACACCGAGACGCCCCCCTGGTACCACGCCTGGACCATGATGTCCCGCCCCGGCACCGGGACGATCGATCCGTTGTGCGCGACGCAGTTCTCGACGTCTGACTGCGGTGCCGGAAGCTTGTAGTAGCTCCGGAACTGCAGCTTGCGATCGACCACGTCGAAAATGGCGTTGGCTCCCCATTCAGGCGAGTCCGTCGCGCGACAACGCGGACGCGTGCCGCCGCCCCATTCGTCGGTGAAGATCACCTTCGTGCCGTCGGCATTGAACGTGGCCGAATGCCAGTAGGCGAAGCTCTTGTCGGCCGCCGCGTCCAGGCGCACCGGCTTCACCGGGTCCGAAATGTCCAGCAGGATGCCGTTACCGGAACACGCACCCGCCGCCAGCCCGAGGGAGGGGAACACCGTGATGTCGTGGCACTGGTTCGTCTCACTGGTCGTCTGCGTGCCGGGGCCGTGATCCCCCTTCTTCGCCAGGCCCGCGATCGCCCCGGTCTGGGGATCCGCGAAGAGACGCGGACGGCCGACGATCTTCGCCGTTTCGGGTGACGCGAGCGGGATCTGGATGACATCGATGCTGAAGTAGGACGTGTTCGAATCCTCTTCCGGCTTCTTGTCCGAACACCCGGTGAGCTCGTCCGCCGAGCGCGGCGTGCCGGTACCGGATCCGTAGACATAGATGTTCTGGGTGTCGTCGGGATCTTCGAGCAGGGTGTGCGTGTGCGAACCGCGGCAGGTCTGGACGGCGGCGAGCTGCCGGGGCTTTCGAATATCGGTGATATCGAAGATCCGGACGCCGCGGAATCGCTCCGGGCTGACCGGCGGCTCGACGCCGGTGGTGCCGCAGTCGATACGGCCGCGGGTCTGCTCCACCGACATGATGAGAAGGTTGCCCCGGATCGAGACATCTCCCTGGCCACCCGGGCACACGACCGACGCAATCAGCCGGGCGCGTTCCGGATTCTCGATGTCGTAAATATTGAACCCGCTGAAATTTCCGGCGAAGAGATAGTTCCCGCGAAACGCCAGGTCAGAATTCGCAAAGTCGAGACCGCTGCGAACCGGCGGCTTCGCCGCGGCCGCCTTTTCCTCGGCGGCCTTTTCCTCGGGCGTCTGCTCCGGTTTTTCCGGTTCCGTCTCGGTGCCGGCCGGCGCCTTCGGATCGAAGAAGCCGATGGGCTTTGGCAGGTTCGCCACCAGCTCCATGTTCCTCGCCGCGACACCAGCGTCCGTCATACCAGCCTTCAGGCCGACCCTGGGATCGTTTGACGCGGGGGGGACGGGCCGCTCCTGCGCACGGGCCACCGCCACCGCGATCAGCACAGCGGACACTACCGACATCCGTGACACGACTGATTTCATTTCTGAAGCTCCTTGAGCAGGGCGGCCATACGGGCAATCTCCATACGCTGATCGGCGTTGACGTCTGAGGCGAACGCGTAGATGTCGGAATCCTGGGCGGCGCCGGGCGTGGCAAACAGGTCCCGCACCATCACCAGCGCGCCCTCGTGATGCTTGATCATGTACCCGAGGAACAGCTTATCGAAATCCGGACCGGTCGCGTCCGCCAGGCGGCCCATCTCTTCCGACGTCAGCATCCCGGGCATCAGCGTCGTGCCGCCTCCATGGTGCGCGTGCTCACCGGGCGCCGGGGCGCCCCGTGCCCCGAGCCATTCACGCATCATGCTGATCTCGTCGGCCTGCGATGCTTCGATCCGATCGGCCAGCTTCTTCATGCCGTCGCTGCGGCTCCGCGTCTTCAGGAGCCCGGTCATCTCGATCGCCTGCGCGTGGTGGCCGATCATGCCCTGCATGAACCGCTCGTCTGCCTCCGAGCGGGTTGGCTGCGGAAGACGGGCGACGGCGCTCTCGGTGAGGACGCGCGCCGGCTGACCAGGCGCACCCGGCTGGACGATCGCTGGCGGCTGGGCAGGTGCGGCTGTTCTGCACGACAGGGCCCCCACGCCCCCAACGACAATCAGCAGTGATGAGCGACAGATCGAACGCATCCTCATGTCCACAAGGTATTTCATCAGTCTAGCTGATGGCCGTCCCGCCGCCGGAAACCGGCCTGATCGGCCGACCCGGTCGAGCTTTGAGACATTGGCATGATGGTTCCTTCGCACCCGTTGATGAGCCACGGGGGAACACGGGGCCACGGCGGATACGTCAAGGTCCGAGGAGCACGCGAACACAATCTGAAGAACGTGGACGTCGAGATCCCACGCGACGCACTCGTCGTCTTCACGGGTGTTTCCGGCTCCGGCAAGTCATCCCTCGCGTTCGGGACCTTGTACGCCGAAGCCCAACGCCGGTATCTCGAGTCGGTGTCCCCCTATGCCCGGCGCCTCTTTCACCAGATGGGGGTGCCGGAGGTCGACGAGATCGAGGGGCTCCCGCCAGCCGTGGCGCTGCAACAGCAGCGTGGGGCCTCCACGACTCGCTCGTCGGTCGGCAGCGTCACGACGCTCTCGAACCTCATCCGGATGCTCTACTCGCGCGCCGGCGAATACCCGCCCGGGCTGCCGATGCTCCACGCCGAGGACTTCTCGCCGAATACTCCACAGGGGGCCTGTCCGACCTGCCACGGTCTCGGCCGCATCTATGACGCCACGGAAGCCTCCATGGTGGACGACGGCACGCTCACGATCCGCGAGCGCGCCATCGCTGCCTGGCCGCCGGCATGGCACGGGCAGAACCTGCGCGACATCCTCGTGACGCTGGGATACGACGTGGACGTCCCCTGGCGTGACCTGCCGAAGAAGGACCGCGACTGGATCCTCTTCACTGACGACCAGCCGACCGTACCCGTCTACGCCGGTTACACACCGGCCGAGACCAGGCGCGCTCTGAAGCGGAAGGAGGAACAGAGCTACATGGGCACCTTCACCAGCGCGAAGCGATACGTGCTGCACACGTTCGCGACCACCGAGAGCGCGCTGATGAAGAAGCGCGTGTCGCGCTACATCGTGAGCGCCGATTGCCCCCTGTGCCAGGGCCGGCGCCTCCGGCAGGGAGCTCTCTCAGTGACGTTCGCCGGATTCGACATCGCCGGGATTTCCAGGCTCCCGTTGAAGGAGCTCGCAGCGGTGTTCACCAGCTCGCGAGACTTAAGGCTGACAAGGCGAGGACGCGTCGACGATCACCCTGAAAAAACGCTGGTTGCCCAGCGGATCGGGGAGGACCTCGAGGCGCGACTGGGCGTTCTGCTCGACCTCGGCCTGGGCTACCTGACGCTGGAACGCAGCACCCCGACGCTGTCGCCAGGGGAACTGCAACGTTTGCGGCTCGCGACCCAGGTGCACTCGAACCTGTTCGGGGTCGTCTACGTGCTCGATGAGCCTTCGGCCGGGCTCCATCCTGCAGACACCGAATCCCTGCTGCGCGCCCTCGATCGCCTCAAAGCCTCGGGTAACTCTCTCTTCGTCGTCGAGCACGATCTCGATGTGATCAGGCACGCCGACTGGATCGTGGACGTCGGCCCCGCGGCGGGCGAGCACGGCGGCACGGTGCTGTATAGCGGCGTCCCGGAGGGTCTCGCCCGCATCGAAAGCTCCAGCACCCGCCGCTACCTGTTCGGGGCCGGCCGGCCGCCGCGGCGCAGACCGCGTGAACCAGGCGGCTGGCTTCGCCTCGAAGGCGTCACCCGTAACAATCTGGTCGGCCTCGACGTGGCTTTCCCGCTCGGAACGCTCACGACAGTGACCGGCGTCTCGGGCTCGGGGAAGTCCAGCCTGGTGAGCCAGGCGCTGGTCGAGCTGGTCGCCGCGCACCTCGGCCACGAGGTCGAGGGGGAGGAAGCGGAGGGGGAGGCGCTCGAGCGTGAGGACCCAGGCGCGGTCGGCGGGCGGATCGTCGCCGGGATCGAGCGGATCAGACGGCTGGTGCGGGTGGACCAGAAGCCGATCGGCCGCACCCCGCGCTCCAACCTCGCCACCTACACCGGGCTGTTCGACCATGTGCGCCGGCTGTTCGCCGCGACCAAGACCGCCCGCGCCCGGCGCTACGACGCCGGGCGGTTCTCGTTCAACGTCGCCAAGGGCCGCTGTGCGACCTGCAACGGCGAAGGCTTCGTCATGGTCGAGCTGCTGTTCCTGCCGAGCGTGTACTCCCCCTGCCCCACCTGCCACGGCGCGCGCTACAACGCCAAGACCCTCGAGATCGAGTATCGCGGCCAGAACGTCGCGCAGGTGCTCGGGATGACCGTCGATGCGGCGTGGGCGTT
>JACDBQ010000212.1 GCA_013694845.1 Acidobacteriota bacterium | reverse complement strand
CCCCTGCGATCAGCAGCGACGCGCTGCCTGCCGGGAGCGGCATCTGCGTCAGGGCGATCGCCTCCTTGGCGGCGGCGGCGAGCATAGCAGGGATTGCGAGCAGAAAGGTAAACCGCGCGGCCGCGTCGCGGCGGAGCCCGAGGAACATGCCGACCGCGATCGTCGTCCCTGACCGCGACATGCCGGGGATGAGTGCCGTCGCCTGTGCGCACCCGATCAACACGGCTTCCCACCAGCTGATCGAATCCTCTGCCCGGGTGCGGGGGCCTGCCCGCTCGGCGACCAGCATCAGGACCGCCCCGAACGCGAGCGCGACCGCCGCGACCGCCGGGGTGCGCAAGACCTGCTCGATGATGTCATTGAAGGCGAGCGCGACAATCACGACGGGGATGGTGCCGATCGCGATGAGGCGCAACAGCCGGGCGGACGGAGACGGCGTAGCGGAGAGGACACCCGGCAGCGCCCGGGTCATACCGAGGACTTCCACCCTGAAGAACGCCATGATCGCAGCGAGCGTGCCGACGTGCAGAGCGACGTCGAAGGCGAGCGCGAATTCGGGCGGCAGCTCCCAGCCGAAGAAGGCGCGGGCCAAAAGCAGGTGCGCCGAGCTCGAGACGGGCAGGAACTCCGTAAGCCCCTGGATGGCCCCGAGCAGAACGGCAGCAGCAAAACTCACACGTGCGGACCGGGGATGACGCTACGAAGCGCGACGCTTGCTGGGACGAACGGGCGCGGCCGCGGCCGCGGCTGGCTGCCCTTTCGTCGGCTTGCCGCGCTGCAGGATGATCGCGATGGCGGAGGCGATGAACACCGTGGAGTAGGTGCCACTGACGATGCCCACGAGCATGGTGAACGCGAAGCCCTCGAGCACTTCGCCGCCAAACAGATACAGGGCGATGACGCTCAGCAGCGTCGTGCCGGCGGTGATGATGGTGCGCGACAGGGTCTGGTTGACGGCGGTGTTGACGATCGTCGCCAGATTGTCGCGCCGCATCGAGCGCATGTTCTCGCGGACCCGGTCGAAAATCACGATGGTGTCGTTCACCGAGTAGCCCGTGATCGTCAGAAGGCCGGCCACGACGTTCAGCGTCATGTCGTATCGGAAGAAGGCGAGGAACGCGAGACAGACCATCAGGTCGTGTAGCGTTGCGACCACCGCCCCCACCGCGAAGCTGAACTGAAACCGCAGTGCGATGTAGCCGAGGATACCGGCCAGGGCGAATATGGTCGCCCAGATTCCCTGTCGACGCAGTTGTTCCCCGACCACCGGTCCGACAATCTCGGTGCCAACCGGGGTCGCATTGAACGCGCCGACGCCGGACGACTTCAAGGTCGAAATGATCCGGTCGACCTCGCTGCTCAAGTTGCCCCCGGTTTCGGCGCCGGCGCGCCTGACCCGGATCATGACGTCCCGATTGTCCGCGTCGCCGTACTGCTGGACGACCGCGTCGCCGCCCAGGGCCGAGGTGATCCGGTTCAGATCCGGAGTCTCGTTGAACTTGACGATGACGATGGTGCCTCCCTCGAAGTCCACCCCTTTCTGGAGCCCACGCGTCGCGATCATCACGACGCCAGCCAGCACCACCAGAGTCGAGAGCGCCAGCGCGTGCCAGCGCCACCGCACGAAATCGAAATTGGATTTATTGAAGATCTGCATGGCGTGACTCTGAGGTTAGATGCTGATCGTCTTGGACGTCGCGGGCCGGCGCATCAGGGCCAGCTCGAACAGCGTTTTCGAAACGAAGATGGAGGTGAACAGATTGGTGAGCAGCCCGATCGTCAAGGTCGTGGCGAAACCGCGAATGGGGCCGGTGCCGAACTGGAAGAGGAGCGCGGCGGCGATCAGGGACGTGACGTGGGTGTCGAGCAACGTCAGGAAGACGCGGGAGAAGCTCGCGTTGATGGCCGCCCGCGCCGGGCGCTGCGCCGCCAGCTCCTCCTTGATGCGCTCGAAGATGAGGACGTTCGAATCGACACCCATGCCCATCGTGAGAATGAAGCCGGCGATACCGGGAAGCGTCATGGCCGCCCCGAGATAGGCCATCAGGCCGAGCAGGATGACCAGGTTGAAGATCATCGCCACCACGGCGTTGATCCCCGAGAGCTTGTAATACGCCAGCAGGAAGAGGACGACGAGCGCCAGTCCCGCGAGCGAAGCCAGCACGCCCGCGCGCACCGATTCCGCGCCGAGGCTGGGGCCGACGGTCCGCTCTTCCAGGTAGCTCATCGAGGCCGGAAGGGCGCCCGACCGCAGGACGAGCCCGAGATCATTGACCTCGTCGCTCGTGAAGCTGCCGGTAATGCGTCCCTCGTCGGTGATCCTGGACTCGATGTTCGGGGCCGACTGGACCCGGCCGTCGAGAATGATCGCCAGCTGCCGGTTGATGTTCTCGCTGGTCACCTTTCCGAACTTGCGCGCACCATCTCCGGTCAGCAGGAAGCGGACGGCGGGACGGTTGTTTTCGTCGATCGTGGGGGAGGCGCCACGCAGGTCGGCGCCCGTCACACCGGCGACCCTCCGCACCAGGTAAAACATGGTGCCGCTATCGCCGCCGCCCCCTGCCCCGGACACGACTTCCTGACCCTGTGGAACCTGGCCGCCGTGGGCCTGCAGCAGCGCTTCCTGCGTCGGCGCGGGACCGGACTCGACGATCTTCAGCTCGAGAAGTGCGGTCTTGCCGATGATCTCCTTCGCTCGCGAGGTGTCCGAAACACCCGGCAGCTGCACCATGATCTGGTCGTGCGATTGGCCATACCGCGAGATGTTCGGTTCGGTGACGCCGAGCGCGTTCACGCGGCGGTCGATCGTTTCGAGCGCCTGCACCACCGTCTGCTCCCGCATGTCGGATTCGACGTCGGGTTTCATGGTGAAGGTGTGGCTGCCATTGGTGCCAGGACTGCGTGCGTAGTTCTCGGACAACTGTTCGTCGGCGATGCGCCGGAACTCGGCGTCACGATCGCCCGGTACGCCTTCGACTTTGAAAGATTTCTCGGAGTCGAGCGTGATCGCACCCGTGTTGACGCCCGCCGTTCGAAGGCCTTCGCGGAGCTGATCGCTGGAGGTCGTCGTGAAGGTGCGAAGGGCATCGCTGGTCTCGACACGCATGACGAGGTGGACGCCCCCCTTCAAGTCGAGCCCGAGCTTCAGCTGCTTGGACTTCAACCACTCCGGCGCCGGCAGGTTGTAGCGCTGAACCAGCAGTGGGTAGACGCCGAGCCCGAGGAACACGACGAAGACGACGAGAATCGTGACGATTTTCCAGCGAAGGTTCTTGATCATGATTAGCTATTACCCGATTCCTGCACCACTGGATCCTGCCCCTGGTAGCCGGCAATCGCGGCCCGCGAGACTTCGATGCGAACACGGTCCGCGACCTCGACCTGGAGCGTCTTGTCCGTGACCCGGGTGATCTTGCCGTAGATGCCGCCGGTCGTGACGATCTTGTCCCCGACCTTGAGACTCTCCTGAAACTCCTGAATTTTCGTCTGCCGGCGCTTCATCGGCAAGAGGATCAGAAAATAAAAAATGCCGAGGATGACCGCGAACGGCAGGAACGTCGTCAGGGCCTGCGACCCTCCGGGCGGAGTCATGGCGAACACGAGCGAATCGAGCACGGAGTTCATGTTTACTGTTGGGGCCGGCGCGAGAAGGTTTGATGAAACTCCTGGCGGAGCCGTTCAAACGTGCCGAACACAATAGCCTCCCTAATCCGCTTCATGGTGTCAAGGTAAAAGTAGATGTTATGGATGCTATTCAACGTCGCCGCCGTCATCTCTCCGACTATATATAAATGACGCAGGTAGGCCCGTGAGAAGTGGCGGCAGGTGTAGCAGCCGCAGTCCGGGTCCGGGGGCGCCTGATCCTCGGCATAGCGCGCGTTCTTGATCACCAGCGGCCCGCGCGACGTGAGGAGCTGGCCGTTGCGGGCGTTCCGCGTCGGCAACACGCAGTCGAACATGTCGATCCCGCGGGCCACGCATTCGATGAGGTCCTCGGGCATGCCCGTTCCCATCAGGTAACGCGGGCGGTCGGCCGGCAGCAGAGGGGCGGTGTGCTGGACGACGGCATACATGACATCGGCGGGCTCTCCCACGCTCAACCCTCCGATGGCGTACGCCTCGAAGCCTATATCGACCGTTGCCTGAACGCTCTCGGTCCGCAACTCGGGGTAAATCCCGCCCTGGATGATCCCGAACTGTGCCTGGCCACGATTGGTCATCGTCACCTCCGGAGCACCCTCTTCACGCAGAGTGACGAGCCTTTGCCTCGCCCGCCGCGCCCAACGCACCGAGCGCAGCATCGCGTCCCGGGCGCCATCGGCCGCAGCGGTCGAGGCGATACATTCGTCGAGAACCATCGCCACGTCGGCACCCAGTTGCGCCTGGATATCGGTCGCCTTTTCGGGCGTAAGCAAGTGCAGGGACCCGTCGAGATGGGAGCGGAACTCGGCCCCCGCTTCCGTGATCCGTCGCATCGACGCAAGGCTGAACACCTGATAGCCGCCGCTGTCGGTGAGGAGCGGCCGGTCCCAGCCGATGAACGAGTGCAGGCCGCCAGCCCGCGCGATGAGATCGTCCCCCGGTTTCAGATACAGGTGATAGGTGTTCCCCAGGATGATTTCGGCGTCGAGATCGAGCAGATCCCTCTGGGTCACGGCTTTGACCGCCCCGCGCGTGCCTACCGGCATGAACGCCGGCGTCTGGACCATCCCATGCGGTGTCCGCAGCTCGCCCCGACGCGCGAGGCCGTCCGCAGCCAGCAGTTTGAAGCCGAACATTCATCGAGCATAGCGGAGTCGTCATTTATTAATGGTCGCGGGGCCCCACCCCCGCTCCCTCGCGCTCGGTGGCTCGGCTCCGCCGAGCTTCCCTCCGCCACCTCGCGCGGGCCGCAGGCGCCCCCCACCCCCGCTCCCTCG
>JACDBQ010000211.1 GCA_013694845.1 Acidobacteriota bacterium | reverse complement strand
CGTTGAGGCGGCGCATGGCGGCCGCGTCGCCGCCCTTCATCGCGGTGTCAGCCGCGCGATCGGCGGATTCACCTGCCACCCGGAGCTGCTCCAGCGCAGCGACAATCGGCGCAAAGTCCGGCGTAATCGACGGCTTCGCGTCGGACCCTGGCGCCACCTGCGTCCGGGTCCGCCGGATGGCGTCACGTCGCATCGCATCGAGGTCCACCTGCAGATCCCGCGCGTAGGTGGAATAGCGCAGCGGGACGATGTCCGCACTCGCGAGGCGCATCGCCATCAGCCCCCACAGTTTCGCGGCGGCGGCGTGATAGAGAAACTCCGGGTCGCCGTATTTTTCCATCCACCGGAAGTTGTCGTAGACGGAGTGATAGACGCCGTAGCCGCCGGAGAACCCGAAGTCGAACGAGGGGATGCCGAGATGATCGAGGAAGACGGTGTAGTCGGAGCCTGAGCCGAGGGGTGCCAGACGTGAGAAGAACGACGCGTCCTGCCTGGCATCGAGATCGACCGGGGTCTGCTGCGCCCAGGAGGTTCGCTGGCGGGATTCCCAACCCGCGGCGACCGATTCGCCGGACTTCGGATCGGACACGTCCCGCGCGGCTTGCAGGGCCAGCGCGAGCAGCGAAGGCGAGCCGCTCATGTTGAGGTCTGGTCCGGTGACGACGGCATCGCCATTGAGGTAGGCGACGGCGTTCTTCTGCAGGTCCGCGGCGTGCTCTTCGGCCCATTCGGTCGAGCCGACCAGGCCGTATTCCTCCGCGTCCCAGCTGGCCAGGATGATGGTGCGCTTCGGTTTCCACCCGGTCTTCATGGTCGCCGCGAGCGCCCGCGCGACTTCGAGCTGCGCCGCGGTCCCGGAATTCGGATCGACCGCGCCATGCGTCCAGGCATCGCGATGATTGCCGAGAATGACCTTCTTCTCCGGCTCAACGCTGCCCGCGATGGTGGCGATGACGTTGTAAATCGGCTTGAGGCCTTCGTCCATCTGGACGTCCATGGCCACGCGGGCCGCGCCTGGGCCGATGTGATACGCGAACGGCAGCCCGCCCTGCCACTCGGGCGGCACTACCCGGCCGCCAAGACGACGAAGGATTTTCTGAGCTTCGCTGTAAGCGATCGGCAGCGACGGGATCTTCGGAACGTTGATCATCTGCGCGCGCGTCAGCCGCTTCGCGCCGGCAGTCGAGGGCCAGCCCGGCGTCGACGGATCACCCGGCACGTGCGACAGAAAGAGCACCGATCCCCGCTGGATCGCCGACTCGGGCCGCATCGGACCGTCGGGATAGACCTCACCCGCCATATAGCCGTCGTCTCGCGGGTCGGAGTAGATGAGGACGCCCAGGGCGCCGTGGTCTTGGGCCTCCTTGACCTTCAGGCCGCGGAACGCGCCGCCATACCGGACGAGCGCGATCTTGCCTTCGACCGAAATCCCCATCGTCGCCAGACGCGCGAAGTCGCCCGGCGATCCGTAGTTCACATACACGACCTGCCCCTCCGCATTCCCCGAGGCGCCATAGCCGTGAAAGGCCGGGAACATGCCCGCAGTCGTCGAGTCCTTGTCGACGTCGAACGGATCCTCGTAAAGCTTCAGTTCCTCTTCGACCGGCGACACCAGCTTGAGTGAGACGTGTTTCGGATAATTGAGGAAGACGTCGTAGCGCACGATTTCGGCCGACAGGCCGAATTCCTTGAAGCGCGCGAGCACATAGTCCGCGAGCTTTTTCTCGGCCGGTGTGCCGGCGACGTGAGGCTCCTCGGTGAGCGCCGCCAGCCATCGGCGCGCGTTGGCGGGAGTGACCGTGTCGACGAAGACTGTTTCCGCCCGGGTCTGCGCCTCTACTGAGCCTGGCGCAAAACCCGCCGGTGCCGGGGATTGCGCGATCAGGAACTGCGAGAGGACGAGAACCGACAGGAAGAGGTAGCGCACTCGATGAGCATATCGCTTCGCGCGGCTGTAATCGTGGCCCCCAACGCCAGGGGCTATGCCGTGGCTCGCACCGCCCAGCGCAGCTTTGCTGACGAGGCGCGCCGGTTCGCGCGCGTTTCCTCCATGGTCGAGCGGATGACCTCGGTTGCGACCGCGGAATACAGGCCCTCGCGGTATCCCGCCTGGAACGCCTTCTTGACCCGCCGGTCTTCTCCGGAGTGGAAGGTCAGGATGACGACGCGGCCTCGTGGCGCGAGGCAGGACGGCAACGATCGCAGCAGCGCATCAAGCGAGGAGAGCTCGTTGTTCACGGCGATGCGGAGCGCCTGGAACGTTCGGCGCACGGACATCTTCACGTCGGTGTTGGCCAGGTCACCATGTGCCGACGTCAGGCCGATACGCACCGCGCGTTCCAGCGCGTGGGTGGTCTCGAGCGGCTGCCGCTTCAGAAGACGCGCGATGAGCTCGGCGTGCGGTTCGTCCGCGTTCTCGTCGAGCAGCGAGGTGAGCTCCTCTTCGCTCAGGCGCGTGATCAGTTCGGATGCGGATTGACCACGGGACGGATTCATGCGCATGTCGAGCGGACCGGGCTCTTTGTAGTTGAAGCCGCGATCCGGATTGTCCAGCTGCATTGATGACACGCCCAAGTCTGCCAGGATCATGTCGGCGCGAGCCTCGGTGGCGAGCACCTTCGGCAGGCCTCCGAAGTTCAGGCGGTGGGCTGCGAACGCCTCGGGGCCAAAGCCTTCCGATCTCAACGCCGCTTCCGTCCGCGGCAATTCGATGGGATCGACATCGAGTCCGATCAAGCGTCCGGCCGGCTGTACCCGCTTCAGGATTGCCCGCGCGTGTCCGCCGCCGCCGAGCGTGCAGTCGACGGCGAGCTCGCCAGGGCTGGGTCGCAGGCAGTCCAGGACTTCACTCACCATGATCGGCCGGTGAGTGCCCGCGGGCGTCTTCCCGGAGGCGAGGACTCTCTCCACGTCAGACGGGTACCGCGCCGGATCAAGTTCTTTGTATCTGTCGTGGAATGCGCGCGGATTCCTGCCGCTGTATCGCGGACGGCGCTTGTGCTCCGGTGCCATGTCGGGCGTGTTCTTCACGAGGACACCTCGCGTGCCGTTGCCAGCAGTTCAAGCGTCTTCGGGTCCGGTTCGCCCTGGAAATACCGATCCAATATCCGTTGGAACTCAGAGTCTGGCGGGGAGACGGATGCGAACAACGTCGCGCACGACCTCAACTTCATGTCGTCGGGCGACCCGAAGATGTCGTACGCAGTTCGCCCCTGGAGGGATAGCGCGGCCTGGGCGCACTCCGACAGGTGCGGCCCCAGGACGGTGTGGTGCAAGTACGCCTGCGCTTCCGCGACGCTCTTGATCGCGTAGTGCTCGGACATCGAACTCGATCCGAGTCCGGCGAACTGCGGAAAGATGAACCACATCCAGTGCGAACGCTTCCGCCCGCCCTTGATCTCAGCGAGCGCGTGCTCATAGACGCCCTTCTGAGCGTCGATGAAACGAGCAAGGTCATGCGGGTCATCACACATTGGCGTCGACATTCATTGTGGTGCTGAAGGCCGCACATTGCTTCGAACCATATCGTGGTTGGCAGGATGTTCGCCATGCCTGCCGGTCCTTGCGTAACCCGCGGGTCCGCGCGGCGCAACGTACAATCGGACCGATCACGCCTGTGATGCGCGGGTATGAGTCACCGAATCGAGGCCCCAGAATGTCAGAAGCAGAAGACCTGAAAGCGGAGCTCGAGCGACTGAAGGCAGAGAACGAACAGCTCAAGGGCCAGCGCGGGCGCGCGGTGAGCCTGAAAGTCAGCGAGAAGGGCGGCGTTTCCGTCTACGGTCTCGGCCGCTTTCCCGTGACCCTCTACAAGGAACAGTGGACGAAGCTGCTGTCGATGGTCGACGAGATCCGCGCATTCATCAAAGAGAATGACGCGCGTCTGAAGGCGAAGCCGGAGTGAATTGACCGGCCTGCCGTAGCTTTAGTCAGGACGGGTGGGGAACTGACGCCTCAGCGCGTGCCTGCCATGGCTCTGGCCAAGGCGGGCGCAGCGCAGCACGTGCACTCGCTGACCTAAAACGGCCACCAGCTCGACCCGCTGCGCTGCCGGCCGTCGTGCGCGCTCTCGTAGCCCTCGAGAAATCCCCGCCGGTATTCCGATCGATACTCCTCGCGCGAACCGTAGCGGCTGTTATACCCGCGGTCGGCGGAGCGATACCAGCTGTGGCGCGCGGGGTCGAAGCTGTCGCGGTCGCCGACGTCCTCGCGCCCCTTCGCCACGCCATCGTCAGAGCCCTTGCGGAATCCGTCGGAGGCATAGCCATAGTCGCCGCGCTGTTGCGAGTTGCGCGCATCAGGGTACGGATAGCTGTTCGGATACTGCTCGCCGCGCGGCACGGCGCGGCCGGTGCGGTTCTGACCGTTCGGACGGGGCCGGCGGCCGTCGGTACCGGGACGACCCCCGTCGTCGCCGCCGCGCCAGATGTCTCCCGGATACTGCCGGTCATCACCATAGATCGGAGCGTCGTTCCGGCTGGATCCGCTCCCATAGATGACGCGCGCGTCCCGGTCGCGCGATGCGACGCGCTCCGCCTCGTAGCAACTGGTCGGACGCGGCTGTCGCCCGGGCGGCACGCCGTCGTACCACACGCGGCACAACCCGTCAGGTGGTAGGTGCCCCGGCGGGACGCCCTGCTTGTTCTTGCCACGGCCCTGCGCGAGCGCGGGGCCTGCGGCGAGGCCGATCAGTATCAATGCGAGTGCTGCGCGTTTCATCATTGGCTCCTGCGCACCATGTGAGCAAGGACGGGACCCGAGAAAATCGCCGCAAATTGAAGGACTGCGGAGTCCAGCTGTCACCCATGGGAGACGATGACTGTCTCGTCCGAAGCTCTCGGGCGATCGGGGCGGGAACGATTCAGGGCAATCAGACCTCCGTCCGTGCCGGTTATTCGGTCAATGTTATGGGTGTAGGTCGCGAGGAGACGAACGTATGCGGTTCGATATTGGTGACCACGTCCTCGTCCGCTCTCTCGGCAAGGGCATCGTCCGCGAGCTCCGCAATGCCGGACGCTACCTGATCGAGATCAAGGGACGATCGCTGCTGGTGGATGAGCAGCAGCTGTCGCCAATCGAGAACCGCAAAGCGCGCCCAACCAGTGCCGCGCCGGAAGCGACCCTTCCCGAGCTGCTGACGCGCTCCCACGCGGCGGCCTCGCTCGACCTTCACGGCATGACGACGGACGAAGCCGTGGTGGCGCTCGGCACCTTTCTGAACGACGCCATCCTTGGCGGACTCCCGGTGGTCCGCGTGATCCATGGTCGGAGTGGCGGACGCCTGAAGGCCGCCGTCCACGGACGCTTGAAAGTGTTACCGTCCATCCGCGGGTTTCGGCTCGATCCGGCGAATCCGGGTGTCACTATCGTGACGTTCTGAGCGAACCACGCGCCAATCGGCTGAAACCGCGGCAGCGTCGTCGGATGGATTCGCCGTCAAGAGACATAATGGGGGGCGTGGGCGAAACCCGCGTCGACCTCCAGCACCTGCTCGAAGATCTGCGCGACGCGTACACCGGGTCGCTCGAAGAAACCATCCTGACCGAGATCACCGCCAACGCGCTCGACTCGGGCGCGACGCGCATCAGCCTGCAGCCGCGGGCGGCCGACGCGACCCTCACGGTCGTGGATGACGGGCGCGGGATGAAGCGGCGGGACCTGGGGCGCTACCACGACGTGGCGGCGAGCTCGAAGGCTCGGGGCGAAGGGATCGGCTTTGCCGGCGTCGGCATCAAGCTCGGGCTGCTGGTGGCGGAAGAAGTCGTGACCGAAACGCGGCGCGGCGCCACGCATGCGGCGACGACCTGGCGGCTGGCAACACGCTATCGCGCGCCGTGGAAATGGATCCCGCCACCGGGCCTCACCAGCAGCCGCGGCACGGCGGTGCAGTTGCGGCTGTCGAATCCGCTCTCACCGCTGCTCGATCCGGGATACCTCGAAACGGCCCTCCGAACGCACTTTGCGCCGTTGCTGGATCCTGACTACGATGACCTGCTCCGCCCGCATTATCCGAACGGGATCACCCTCGAGGTGGGACGGCCGCTGGCGCGGTCGAGACCAGCTATCCGTGACCAGGTGACGATCCCGATCCGGATGGGGCGAAAGCGACTGCCCTCTGCGATCGCGATTCTTCAGCGGCACGACCATCCGCTGCCCGAGGATCAGCAGGGAATCGGCATCAGCACCTTCGGCAAGGTGATCAAGCGCGGATGGGACTGGCTGGGGCTCACGCCCGCCAGCGCGTGGCGCGTGACCGGCCTGGTCGAAGCGCCGGAGCTCGCGGCCTGCCTGACGCTGAGCAAGAACGATTTCATCCGCAGCGGCCCGAGGGGCGCGGCCTACCTTGCCTATCGGAAAGCGATCCAGGAAGTGGTCTCGCGGCAGCTCAGCGCATGGGGTGATTCGCGCGAGGGGGAAACGCGCCCGAAAACCCTGCGGCTGGAGCGGGATCTCGAGCGCGTCCTCGAGGATCTTGCGGATGACTTTCCGCTGCTGCGGTCTCTCGTGGATCACCGCTCCGGCGGTCAGAAGCGCCTGCCGCTGCCCGGACGCGGCGACCAACGCGTGCCGGGACCGCTGTTTGCGAACATCGGCGTCGGCGGTGAGGACGGCGGTGCCGCAGGCGTGCTGGTTGGCGCGGAGCCCGAGCCGCGCATCACCGCGGAACCGCCGGTCGAATCGGCACCGCCCGGTGAGGATGCCGCGAAGTTACCGCCGTCGCCCGACGATGACGAATCCCCGTCCGCTCGGACACCGTCCGACGCCGGTGGCGGTGATGGCAACGCTGCGGCGTCCGGCGCCCTCGGCACCGTCCCCGGTCGTCGTCGTCCTGCCCGGTACGGGTTGATGGTGCAGTTCGAGTCCCGGCCGGATGACACTGAGCTCGGGCGCCTGGTCGACAGCACGATCTGGATCAACGACGCACATCCCGCGTACGCGCGCGCGGCGGCGTCCCGCTCGAGCGGATACCACAGCGCCCTGACTGTCGCGCTCGCCCTCGCGCCGCTTGCCGTCGACGCGAGCGAGGAGCATGCCTTCATCACGCAGTTCCTCGCGCACTGGGGCGCGTCGAGCGCCGTTAAGCGTCCGCGACGCAGCCGTCCAGGCAAGCGGCGGTGAGCCGCGGTAATCACCTCGGACGCCGCATCCCCGATCGAGAACGGCGGACAACGCACGAGTCCCTGACGTCTGCGGCCGAATTGGATGGCGACCTGCTGAGAGCTGGTCCCATCCTTTACGCCGGACGCTGCCACTGGCGCACCAGATCGCCGAGGGGCTCGCGCGGGCCCACGGTGGGGTCCGGGCCTATGACAGAATCGGGCAGCGCTCTCGAAGCGGGCGCTGCGTGTCCTATCTCTGGAGGAGACTCAATGATTTCCTGGCGAGCAATCGCAGTCGTTGTCCCCGCTGTTCTGCTTCTGAGTGACGCGCCGTTCGGTTCGCAGGACCGCGCAAGCGTCACGCCCGACATGAAGGTGCTGCTGCAGAACGAACGTGTCCGGGTCCAGTTCCATGACGTCGCGGTGGGTGAAACGACCGCCATGCACTCGCATCCCGCATACGTTGCGTACGTGTTCGAGGGGTTTACAGGGAAGTCGATCGCGAGCGATGGGAGGGAAGTGCTCCTGTCGCGTAAGGCGGGGGACGTCTTCTACAGCGGTCCGATCACGCACAAGGTCATGAACACCGGGGCGACGGCCATCCATAACCTGATCGTGGAGCTGAAAGACGTCCCGAAGTAGGTCAGGGCCACGTCGATGGAAGGCGGTGTGGTAACCTGACACGCTCATATTCCATGACCTCTCGGCTCTGGCGACATCGTTCGGGGGCTGGATCGTCGCAGGGGGTCCTTGCTGCGGTCCTCCTCGCATTGACGTCCGGCGTTCTCTCGACAGGCCTGCTTGCGCACGGCGATCTGCACGCGCAGATTGCCGCGGCGACGGTGCGAATAGCGCGCGACCCGCGAAACGCCGCTCTATACCTGGAGCGTGGCGGGATGTACCGCGCGCACCGCGAATGGCGGTTGGCGCTGGCCGACTGTGATCGGGCACTGCGACTGAAGCCGGGGTGCAGTGGCGGGCGGCTGTGTCGCGGCTTGACGCTGGCCGATGCCGGTCGACACGCCGCCGCAGAGCGCGAGTTGACGGCATTTCTCGAACCGTATCCCGAAGTCGTCGTCGCGCGCGTGGCCCGGGCCCGGATGCGGGTCGCGCTAAACCGTCCGCTGGAAGCGGACCCCGACTACGCGGCTGCGCTGGCACGCCATCCCAATCCGGACTGGTATCTGGAGCGCGCGCACGCGCTGCGGCAGGCCGATGCCCCGCGCGCGATTGCCGTCCTCGACGAAGCCATCGACAAACTGGGGCCCCTTGTGACGCTCGAAGACTACGCCATCGAGCTCGAACTGGCGGCGGCGCGTTACGCACCAGCGCTCGCACGGGTTGATCGGGTGCTCGCGACGATGCCTCGCTCGGCGTCGTGGCTCGTGCGGAGGGCAGACATACTCGAGCGATCCAACCGGCTCGCCGACGCCCGACAGTCGTACGGGGATGCGATCGCCGCCATCGACGCCTTGCCACCTTCGCGTCGCCACACTCGGGTGATCGCAGACGTGCTGGCGCAGGCACGCGCCGGCCTGGAACGCACAACACCGGTCGGTCGGCCTTAATCGGCTGCCCGCCTGCAGGACACACACACAAATGACCTTCAGACTCAGCCGACATCGATCTCTGTTTCGACTCGGGGCAGTCGCTTTGCTCCTGCTCTCGTCCGGGACCCAGCCGTCGGCAGGTGGAGCCGGCGTGGCGGGGCAGGGGATGGCCACGACGCCGGTGCCGTCGACGGCAACATGGCGATACCTGGACAACGGCTCGGATCAGGGGACGGCATGGCGGAGTCCGAGCTTCGACGACGGTGCCTGGGCCTCAGGATCCGCGCAACTGGGCTACGGCGACGGTGATGAAGCGACCGTGGTGGGCTTCGGGAGCAACAGCGCCGCGAAGTACATCACCACCTACTTCCGTCACACGTTCTCGGTTGCCGATCCTGCTGCCTACAGCGGCTTGACGCTGCGACTGCTGCGTGATGACGGGGCCGTCGTCTATGTCAACGGGATAGAGGTCTATCGCAGCAACCTGCCTGCCGGACAGGTGAACCACGGCACCCTGGCGTTGGCTGCCGTCGCCGGTACCGACGAAAACACATTCTCACAGGCGTCGATGGATCCAGCGGTGCTGGTTCCTGGCGATAACGTGATCGCGGTCGAGATCCACCAGGCAAACGGAACCAGCTCGGACATCAGTTTCGCGCTCGAGCTCACGGCGAGCGAGGGCGTCAACCTGACCCGTGGACCCTATCTGCAGGTGGGGACGCCCAACAGCGTGGTGGTCCGCTGGCGTACCGACGCGACGACGGACAGCCGGGTCCGATATGGCGCCAGCCCCTCGGACCTGACGAACATGGCCGACGACCTGTCGCAGACGACCGACCATGCAGTCACCGTCGCCGGGTTGCAGCCGAATACCCGGTATTACTACTCGGTAGGCACCACCGGCGCGCCGATCGCAGGGGGAGATGCGAGCCACACGTTCCTGACCGCGCCGGCGACGGGCACGAATAAGGCGACACGGATCTGGGTCCTCGGCGATTCCGGGACGGCGAACGCCGAGGCTGCGGCGGTGCGTGACGCCTATCTGACGTTCACCGGCACCCGCGGCACCGATCTGTGGCTGATGCTGGGCGACAACGCCTATGAGACCGGAACGGATCCGGAATTCCAGGCGGCGGTGTTCAACATGTATCCCACCGTCCTGCGTCAGGCGGTGCTCTGGCCCACGCTCGGGAATCATGACGGACAGACGGCGGATTCCGCCACAGGGACCGGACCGTACTACGACATCTTCACGCTCCCGAAATCGGGTGAGGCCGGGGGCGTGCCTTCGGGAACGGAAGCGTATTACTCGTTCGACTACGGCAACATCCACTTCATCTGCCTCGAGTCGTTCGAGACGAACCGTTCGGTCAACTCCCCGATGATGACGTGGCTCCGCAACGACGTGATGGCGACCACGCAGCAGTGGGTCATCGCCTTCTGGCACCACCCGCCGTATACGAAGGGTTCCCACAACTCGGACACCGAGGTCGAGTTGATGGAGATGCGCGCCAACGCGCTCCCGATTCTCGAAGCTGCGGGCGTGGATCTGGTCTTGGCCGGCCACAGCCACTCGTACGAGCGATCCTTTCTGCTCGACGGGCACTACGGCAGCTCCGCGACGTTGAACAGCGGTATGAAGGTCGACGGGGGGAGCGGCCGAGAGGATGGCACGGGCGCGTATCGCAAACCCGGCCCAGGTCCGACGTCCAATGCCGGTGCTGTCTATGCGGTAGCCGGCAGCTCGGGAAAGGTCAGCGGCGGCGCGCTCAATCACCCCGCGATGTTCGTCTCGCTCAACAACCTGGGATCACTGGTGCTCGATGTGGACGGCAGCCGCCTGGACGCGAAGTTCCTCGATCAGACCGGCGCGGTTAGAGACTATTTCACCCTGCTCAAAGACGTCGCGCCGCCGCCAGCCCCGGCCGCACCCGGGAGCCTGTCGGCCGCCACCCTGTCGGCCAGTTCCATCGGCCTGACGTGGGCGGATAACGCGTCAACCGAGGACGGCTTCGTCGTCTCGCGCGCAACCGGAGGGGGTGCGTTCGGGGACATCGCGACCCTGGACGCCGACGTGACCGCTTTCACCAGCACGGGGCTGACCGCTGCCACGACCTATTCGTTCCGGGTGCGAGCGTTCAATATCGGCGGGTCGTCGGGGAATTCGAATACCGCCACCGCGACCACTGAGACACCCCCGGCGTCATTGGCCGCTCCGTCAGGGCTGACCGCAAAGGCCGGGACAACCGGCTCGGTGACTCTGAACTGGACCGACAGGTCCACCACCGAAGACCGGTTCGAGCTCGAACGGTCGGACGACGGCGTGTCGTTCGCCGCCATCCGGACGGTGCCGGCCGATACGCGCACGTTCACCGACAGCGGATTGCAGAGACGGCAGAACTACTGGTACCGCGTTCGGGGCGGAGCAGGATCCCTGACCTCGCCGTACTCGAACGTGGTGAAGGTCAAGACTCGATGAGGCCGGTCTCGCGGGAGTTGCCCCTGCGTCAGTTCAGATAAGTCGAGGCGTCGAGCCACGAGCGATCGGGGTAGTAGGCGAACACCAGTCCGCCATCCTTCACGGCATCGATCAGCGGGCGGGAGATCTCAGACCGCACGGCCGGGCAGCCGAGGCTGCGCCCCAGCCGACCCAGTGTTCGCGCGGTGGCAGTGTTCACATACGCGGCGCCGTGGATCACGATCGCGCGCTCCCGCGCACGGTCGTTGATTCCGCGCTCGAGGCCGTCCAGCCGCAGGGAGTAGCCATGCTTCCCGATATAGGCCTCACCGGTGCGGTAAAGCCCGAGGCTGGATCGGTGGCTGTCCGGAACGTTGGAGAAGAGCGTGGGCAGATTGTCTCCGCTGCCGCGACCGTGCGCGACGAGCTCCTCGAACAGGAGCGTCCGCGAACGGAGGTCGTAGACCCACATTCTCTTGTCGGTTGACGGCCGCGAGAAGTCGATCACCGTCAGCGTTTGAGGAGCATGGGCATCACCCCGCGCGACAGCGGCATCCGCCGCTTCGAGCGCCAGGGCAAACACGTTTCGCTCGACTGCCCCGAGCTCGACGTTCTCCCAGTCTGCCGCGTCGAACGCGGAGGCTGCCTCCACCTCGACCTCGTGGACTGCCGGCGCGGCACCGCGGGCGGTCGCCGCGCTCGGCACCGCCAACAACCCGATGCCAAGGATGAGGCGTACGGTTGTCACACGGATATTCTTCTGGGAATTCAGCTGCATATTGATCCATGGCCGGCCCGCCGAGGACTGACGTTTGATAAGTTCCACTCTACCAGCAGGTTGCGGTCTATCCAAGCTCATCATTTAGTTTTGATCGATATACGGGGTTTTCAGCCTCCCCGACACCCGATTTCAGCCCGACAATAAAAGTCTGCAGGCTCGAGCAGCGTCTGTCAGGCCTTGCTGTCTTCCCACCATTTCGACAGGTTCGCACCCGGCTCGCGAGGACGTTCGGCGTAATGAGACGTGTCGTTGAACACAGTCAGCCGCGCGCGCACCGGGTCTTTGAAGTCGAGCACGTTGAGGCACGCTGGTGACTGATCGAGGCGGTCGCGGTACCCCCGGGCATCGATGCCCAGGAGGCTGCAGAGCACCAGCCGGATGGTGGCCTTGTGCGATACGACCAGGACGCACTGACCTGCGTGGGTGGTCACGATCTCGCGGATCACGGGGAGCGCCCGGGCAAGCACCGCGACGCCGGATTCGGCGCCCGGAGGGGCAAAGGTGAAGGGATCGGCCTCCCAGGCCGCGTAGTCGTCCCGGAAGCGCTCTTCCACTTCCCGTCGCGTGAGGCCCTCCCACGGGCCGTGGCTGATCTCGCGAAGCTCCTCTCGAAGGATCGGCGCCAGGCCACAGACGCCGCCAACGATGCGCGCGGTGTCCACGGCGCGCGAGAGAGGACTTGCGTACACGCCGGCGAGTCTCGCGTTCTGCAGGCGTTCCCCGAGGCGCGCCGCCTGATGCTGCCCTTCGGTCGATAATTCAGCGCCGATCGCGCCCGAGAAGCGATCCTCCGCGGTGAGTCGGGTGGCGCCGTGACGAACGAGATAAAGCCGGGTCGTTTTCAGACGCGCACATTTTACGCCGGGAGTGAGTCACGCCGTCAGTCGGCCCACTCGATTCTCACGCCGTAGGGCTCGAGCTGCCGGTCGCCGGTGAGCAGGACCATGTTCTCTACCGTTGCCTGAGCGACGAGCAGGCGATCGAATGGGTCCCGGTGGTGCGGAGCGAGGCGCGCGACGTGCACGGCGTGGACGTGCTTGATCGGCAAAGGGATCACGCCGCTCTGCTCGATGCGGGACGGAACGTACTCCACCGGATCGGCGGGCAGCGTGAGCTTGCCCAGGCTCCACTTGATCGCGATCTCCCAGGCGCTCGCCGCCGACAGGTAGAGCTCCCGATCCGAGCGCTGAAGCATCCGGCGCGCGCGCGCTGAGAGCCGGTCCGGGTCGGCCAGCATCCACAGCCAGCATTGTGTGTCGACCAGCAGCTTCACCGCTCGAAGTCCGACAGCACCTCGGGCGGCAGCGGTGCGTCGAAATCCGCCCCGATCGTGACCAACCCCACGTCCATGCCGAGGCCCCGCGTGGGAGCCGCAAACGGTACGAGCCGCGCGACTGGCCTCCCCGCCCGGGAGATCACGACCTCCTCGCCCTCGCTGACCGCCTCGAGCAACCTCGACAGGTTCGTCTTGGCGTAATGGATGTTCACCTGCTTCACTCCCTTATCTTAGCTAATAAAGTTAGCTAATGCAACCGCACTCGCCAGGTCGGGCCGGCGCCAACGACTACACCAGACGTGCCTTACCTGCTTCGGACGAAAGGGTGGGCTTTTCACGCTGGTCGTTGCGCGATGATGATCATTCCGCCGTCCCCTGCCGCGGCCGCGTTGTCAGGTTCTGCCTGGAGCGGTCGTATACTGCGGCTCACGCGCCTGGTCAGAGGAGGTTTGGATGAGAGTGCTGACGACGTTCGTCCTGTTGGGCCTGTCAGGAGCCGCGATTCTCGCCGTCGGGCAATCGCTCGACGTGTCGACCTCCGTCATGGTCGATCTCTCTCACGCCTACGGCCCCTCGACCGTCTTCTGGCCGACGTCGCCGACGAAGTTCGAGCTGCAGAAGCTGGCGTTCGGGAAGACCGAGGGAGGCTTCTTCTACGCCGCGAATACGTTCTCCTCGCCCGAACACGGCGGCACGCACCTCGATGCACCGATTCACTTCTTCGAGGGCGGGCGGACGTTGGAGAAGATCCCGCTGCAGCAGCTGATCGCTCCGGCAGTCGTGATCGATGTGACGATACGAGCCGCGGCGGACCGGGACTACCGCGCCACGCGCGACGATGTGTTGCAGTTCGAGAAGACGCATGGAACGATCGCCCGCGGCACAATCGTGCTGCTGCGCACAGGCTGGAGCCGCCACTGGCCGAACGCGAAGGCGTACCTCGGAGACGACACGCCCGGGGATGCCTCGAAGCTGTCGTTCCCCTCGTTCGGCGCCGATGCGGCGCGCCTGCTCGTGGAGGAGCGTGCTGCGGCCGCGCTCGGCATCGACACGGCGTCGATCGACTATGGCCGCTCGACCGATTTCCAGGTCCACCGCATCGCCGCCGCGAAGGACGTCGTCGGCCTGGAGAACCTGACCAATCTCGACCGGTTGCCGCCGCGCGGCGGGCTCGTTATCGCGCTGCCGATCAAGATTGAGGGAGGGTCCGGCGGCCCGCTTCGCGCCGTCGCGCTCGTGCCGAAATAGTCACGTGCCAAAATAGTCACGCACCAACCGATCAGGCGCAATCGACGAGGGTCAGCTCGCTGCGCTCGCTCGCCGCAGCTTTTCAACGCGCGCTCCCCGGCACCAGCCGCTTCAATTCGTCGAACCAGTTGAGCACGACGTGGCGGATGTCCGGCCGGCGGCATACGCAACGAGCTGACCGTCCGGTGAAATGGCCGGTGCCGTGTGATCTGCTCGCCTGCGGGCAACGCGATGGAAAGACGCAGGCGCGGCGTTCGGCGTCGAGCGCAAAGAGCTCGGGCAGGACCTTGATCGCGACGTCGCGATTGAGCGTCGTATCGCGGGCGCGAAAGACCTGACCCATCCCCCCTTCGCCAAGTCTGTCGACGACGCTGTAGGAGCCGAGGACGTCGCCGCTCTTCAACGCGTTCCTTTCAGGCGCGCGTTCAGCGCCTTCCGCGCTCCGCCTTCGGACACGAGCCGCTTGGCGATGGCGCACGTGATTTCGTACGCATCGAGACGACGGCCGGGCGTGAGACTCATGTTGGAAGTGCGCGGATTATAGATGATCGGCCGCACACAGCAGCACTTTCAGCACGCCGGATTCCCCAGCGCGCTGCAGCGCCCGGACCCCGTCCGACAGGTCGAAGCGGTCCGTAATGAGCGTCTTCACATCGACCAGACCTCCGGCCAGCGCATCGAGCGCGCGGTTGAAGGGGCCGCACCGTGAGCCCACGATCGTGATTTCGTCCACGACAACCGGCGCAAGCGAGAGCGTCTGCGTGCCCGCGATCGTGGTCTTCAACACGATCGTCCCTCGCGGGCGCACCAGGTCCAGCGCGGTCGTCAGGCCACTCTCCGAGCCCGTGCAGTCCACGACGATGTCGGCGGCGCCGTGAGGCGGTCGATCCATCAGCAGGCGGGTCTCGATCCCGAGCGCGTCCAGCATGCGGAGCTTGTTCGGATGTTTACCAATCACCAGCACGTGATCGGACATGCTCGCCAGCACTTGCGCGCAGAGGTTTCCGAGACGTCCGTCTCCAAGGACGATGATCTGATCGCTTTTGCCGATGGCGAGCTGGGTGGGGATCTGGTACGCGGCGGCCAGTGGCTCGGTGAAGACCGCAGAGTCGGTGTCCACGGTATCGGGCACAAGGTGCAGGTTGCGTTCCGGGACGGCAATGGAGTCGGCGAACGCGCCGTCGTGATCGAGGATGCCGAGGACGGTCCGGTGCGGGCAGTGGCCAGGCCGCCCGGCGTGACACCTCTCGCACGCCCAGCAACTGCAGTTGATCTCCCCGGTCACCCGCTGCCCCTCGAAGACTCCATCGAGCGCAACGCCGACGAACTCGTGCCCGAGCACGCCGCGGAAGCCCTTGTAGCCGCGGAGCAACTGGAGGTCGGTCTCACAGATTCCGGCGCGCAGCACACGCACCCGCACTTCCCCTGCGGCGGCCACCGGATTCGCTCGATCGGTCTCAAGACGGACGCCGTCGTCGGTGAGCACAAGTGCGCGCATGCGTTACCCCATCCGTCTCTCTCAGGTCACGGGGGCCCGCACCGAGGATAAGTCAGTTCTCCTGGGTCGTGCCGGCGATGGGGCACGGGCTGGGGGATTGCGTCACCAACCCGGCGATTGTCGGCGGGAACGGACCGTGATCCAGCACGCCGCTGAAGAAGATCTCACCTCGTCCACCGTCGGCGATTTTCATCGCCATGTTCACGCAGAACTGCGTGTCGTTCAGATTGTAGGTCGTCCCTCCAGCCACTTCCCCTCGGAAGAGGCGACGACCCGCCGTGATGGTCCATTGCCCGCCGAGGATCGGCGCGATCTGTCCGATCGCGGGCAACGGTCCGTGCACGATCGCGGCGGCAAAGGCGCCGCTCGCGGGACGAGAGTTGACCTCCCCTTCGAACCGGCCGGCAAACAGTGCGAAGCCACAGATGAATTGTGGGCACAGTTCGATGCCGGCCGCGGCCCCGCTCAGGACCGGCCGTGAGTCGGCTGACAGCTTGACCGCGGAGAACCCCAGAACGATGGCAAGAATGCTCGAAGCAATGGCGCGTCGCATGGCACCTCCAGTGTGCGGGACGTTACCCGGGAAGCCTGCAACGAGGCAATCGGAAGCGAAACTCGACTCGGTCACGATCCGTGCAACCCTGGAGTCTCGCGCGTTTGAGGTGTCGGTGGCCGTGTAAGAGCTCCCGAACCCGTAATCCGATCAGCCGGCGGCATTGGCTCTGTCCGCGAGTTCCTTCGGGAACCGCTAAGGTTGCGCTGGCACGAGTCTGGCAGAACCGGTCGTCCCCAGCTGAAGATTGGATCACCCATGCGCAGAGCCCTTCCTCTGTCGATCCAACTGCTCCTGACGTTCGTGGGGCTGCTAATCGGGATGGCCGCAGTGTTGACGACTTCGGCCTACACCTCGTTGGTCGCCAATCTTCAGGCCGAAGCCACCCGGCGGGTCAGTCTCGCCACCCGCACGCGCGAGCAGTCCTTGTCTCAACTCTTCCTGCTACGCCAGCAGCGGGCCGAAGGTTTCCTCACCAGTCTTGAATCACTGTGCGCCGAGCCCCTGGAGTCAGGGCGTCTGGCGTGGGTCGAGGATTGCGTGCGGCCGATGGTGGACGAGTTCCGGAAAAGTGAGCGTGCCCTGGGAGCGCTTCTGACCTACCGGAACCGTCGGGTCCGACGGAACGGCCAGCGTGTATCCGACCAGGCGCCCCCGCCCGGCGCCCTGGCGAAGGTGATCCGGACCGCCGGCGGGAACGTGGAATACGTGATGAAGGCCAGCCGGGGGGAGGCCGCGCTGAAGCTGCAGTTCGATCACGAACCGGTTGAAAAAGTATTCGACGATCACTCGGCGTTCGGTCGCAGCGCGGAGGTATTTCTGATCGATTCCGGCGGTCAGTTTCTCACCCCATTGATCCATGCCTGGTCGAGCAATCCGGCCCAGGCCGCCGGGCTTCGGTCGCGCTGCCGCTCTGGCGCTGACGAATTCGTCGATTTTGATTTCAGCGGCGTGAAGAGCTTTCAGAGTTTTCGGCCGCTGGAGGTGCTGGGCACGGCGTGTGTGGGGGCGAGGCTTCGCTACGACGAAGCGCTGGCTCCTGCCGAACAGCTTCGGGAGGATCTTTTCCAGCGGGTTGCGTGGTTCGTCGCCGTTGGCATCGTGCTGTCGCTCGTCGCGGCTCATTGGATCTCCGCTCCGGTACGACGCCTGGCGCTGTCGGCGCGCAAGCTGCAGAACGGCCAATTCGAGCGTCCCCTCCCGCTCGGCGGGCCGTCGGAGGTGCGGGCCCTGGGGCGGGCCTTCAACGCGATGTCAGACGATCTCGCGGAGCTGGTCGCAAAGGAGCAGACAGCCCGACGAGACGCCGAGGACGCGAATCGGTCGAAGGACGATTTTCTCGCCACCGTCTCACACGAGCTGCGCACACCACTCACCGCCGTGCTCGGCTGGGCGCACATGCTGAGGGGAGACGATGTTCCGACTGACCGGCTTCGTCACGGGCTCGCAGTCATTGAACGGAGCGCACGCGCGCAGAGCCGGCTGATCGACGATTTACTCGATGTCTCGCGCATCGTGTCGCACCGCCTTCAAATGGTCCGCGAGCCCGTGGCACTCGCGCAACTTGTCGATGCGGCGCTCGACCAGGTGCGGCCACAGGCGGAGGCCAAACAGGTGGAGATCCTCACCGACCTCGCCGATTGCGCGCTCGTTCTGGGAGACCCGCGACGACTCGACCAGGTGGTCTGTAACCTGGTCGCGAACGCGATCAAATTCTCAGAACCGCCAGGACAGATCAGGGTGCGGCTCAAACGCGCCGATCGACACATGGTGCTGTCGGTGAGCGACACGGGGGTCGGCATCTCCTCCGCGTTTCTTCCGCATGTCTTCGAATGGTTCCGCCAGGCGGATGCGCGATCGCGCAGCCAATCCGGCCTTGGCCTTGGCCTCGGGATCGTCCGCCACATCGTGCAGCTCCATGGAGGAAGCGTGCGCGCCGAGAGCCTCGGTGCAGGGGAGGGCGCGACATTCACCGTCACGCTGCCGGTGCACGAGCCGGGGACGCTCGTCCTGCCGGGACCGCAGCCCGCGCCACCCTCCAGTGACTACCGGCTCGACGCCGCGCGAGAGCCGGTCAAGGCGACACTGGAGGGCGCCGGCGCCTCGGTGGAGACAGTGGCGACGGCCAGCCGTCGGAGCGCACCTTGATGCTACGGGGCCGAGCCGAGCGGCATTGTTTCACACCAAGAATCGGACAATCAGCATTGACTCGAGTCGGGCGGCGCGGTCAGCCGTGAGGCGACCCGTTGAGCCGCGTCCTCCGACGTGATGACGACGTGGACCTCGAAATCGACGATGTCGTTCCAGTGTGCGATCCACTCGTCCAGAAGCGCGGGATCATCGGTTTCCATCAGCTGGTAGCAGCGTCGAAGGTCGGCGTCTATCCAACTCGAGACGTAGGCCAGGCCGGCCGGCGCCAGCCGTCCACGATCTCGAAAGCGACGATAGACGGGCAGGGCATCGCCGTTCTTGAAGTGCTCGATCACCATATACAGCGCCATTGCCATCGCCTCCACGCATCGGTGGTCCATCACGTGCGGTTCCGAAGAGCAGACTCGATCCAATCCGCCCGCAGATACCCATTATGGGGGCGCCAACCGCGATACACTCCGCTCACGACCGGGAGCGAACGTCATGCTCGGCGAGTATTTCAGCGAAACGTGGTGGGTGATGGTCGCGGCCGTTGCGCCGCTGTTCATCGGTTGGCTGTTGCTGGCGAGGCGGCGAGTGCCCTCCTAACTGCCCCTCACCTCGACACGTCGAGCCCCGGGTTCCGGGTAAAGAAGCCGCCCGGAATCATCTTGAAGCCCACGTGTGCAAGCCGTCGGCTTCTTCCACCGAATGGATCGTGACGACGCGCTGAAAGCGCTCCAGGCGATCGGGGTGTGACGCCATCTCCAACGGGAGCAGCTTGGTCGCAACCTCACTGCCCGAGCTTTGAATCGGTAGCGCGGTACACCTCGCCCATCCCGCCGGCACCGATCGCGGCCGTGATCTGATGGTCTGCGCGCGAACCAAAGCGAATGGATCAAAATCATGCGGGACGGGATGATCCATCTCGTATGGCGCACCCAACGCGCGCTGACACGCCCCCCTTGCGGCAGATGGTCGATCCTGAGCGCGCGAGACGCGGGCTGCGCTCTCTATCCCAGCGGGCTGATGCGCTCGACGCCAGGGTAGCGCCCGAAATCAGCGTCGGTCGAGCAGATCGAGGCCCCGAGCTCGAGTGCGACGGCGGCCACATGCGCGTCGGAGGTGAGGTTTCCGGCCGTGCCCGCGTCTCGAAGCAGCTTGCGCAGGATCGTCCAGTGGCCGTCGCCGGGACCGACCGCACGGACGTAGGGCTGCGCCAGCCACTCATCGACGAACGCCATCGCTCGTTCTGGTGACAGTGGTTTTTTCAAAATGCCCTCACGCGTCGTGAGGCGCAGGAATGCGAGAATGACGATCCAGACAAGGCCGTCCGCGTCGATGGCATAGATCAACACGTTGGCGTCGACCAGGATCACTTGCGCATCTCGAGCTTGCGGGCGATCGCGTCGTCTTCGAGAGCCTCAGCGAGCCGCAAGGCTCGGTCGAGATTGACGCCGGGCACGACACCCCCGAGAGAGACGGGGGTCACCCGATACCGGCGGCCGGCTGGCGCCTTGCGAGCGGCGAGCCCGGCGCGCAGCGTGTCATTGACGATCCGCTTCAAGGGGCGTCCGCTGCGGCGCGCTTCCTCGCGGAGCGCGAGTGCCTCCTGGTGAGCACGCCGGGCAAGTAGTCGCCGTCGAGGTCATGAAAGCGGCGTTCAGGCTCGAAGAAGGAGACTGCGACGATGTCGCTGGGCAACTCAGTTCGATGGAACGGGCGGGTGCGACCCTGGTTCCGACAGAATTCGTGAAGTGGCAGGTGCTCGCCGATCTTCTCGCCGGGAAGTGCGATGTGCGACAGGGTCGGCTGGATGGCGCCGGCAGCATGCGGCGCACGCCAGATCAATCCATCGCGCGACGTCACCTGGGGAGCGCTGGTGGGTGAGCGCGCTCGATGGCGAAATCGCTCTCGCCGAGCGCGACTATTCCCGCGCCGCGCGGGCGTTCGCCGATGGCGAGGCGCCGCGCAAGATGTTCTTCGCCAGGTCGGGCATCTGGGTGCCGCTCAGTGTTCTCGCGAACAATCTCATTCTTCGCGACGGCCAGGCGCGGGTGGCCGTGGCGCAGGGCAAGTCGCCGAGGCGATTACCCTCTATCGCGGGCTGCTCACGCCGGGTCCGCAACAGAAGTGGACGGCGATGCTCGATCCGCTGCACGTCATCGCCCTTGCGCGTGTGCTCGACAAAGCGGGCCAGCGCGACGCAGCGCATACGGAGTATCGGCGCTTCCTCGAACTCTGGAAAAACGCGGACAAAGACCTGCCGGAACCGGCCGAAGTGAGAGCCGCGTTGGCGAAATGAAGTACAGGGGTCAGATCTTGTTTCTTGCACGCTTGTCCTCTTC
>JACDBQ010000720.1 GCA_013694845.1 Acidobacteriota bacterium | reverse complement strand
GGTGAGGTGCGGCCGGCGCCGGCCTCGCTTGGTCTGTCGACCGACGATGACGAGCGGCCCAGGTGAACACCGCGCCCGGTCTCGAGTCGTGGGTCGAGCGACGTCGACGGGCCGTCGACGAAGCCCTGGAACGCTTCGTCCCGTCGACCGGCCAGCCATCGGTCGTGTGGCGGGCGATGCGCTATAGCCTCTTCGCCGGCGGTAAGCGACTCCGCCCGCTCCTGGCGCTCGCGTCAGCCGAAGCGGTCGCGGAGCGCGGCCACATGCCGATCACGCGGGCGCACGCGCTGAGCCTGCCGTGCGCATGCGCGCTCGAACTGATCCACACGTATTCCCTCGTCCACGATGACCTGCCCGCGATGGACGACGACGTGCTCCGGCGGGGCCGGCCCACGGCGCACGTGGTGTACGGCGAAGGGCTCGCCATTCTGGCCGGAGACGCGTTGCTCACGGAAGCCTTCCGCGTGCTGGCCATCGAGCCGGAAGCGGTCGATGGAGTCAGCCCGGCGGACCTCGCGGTCCGCAAGAGCGAAGCGATCGCCCTGATCGCAGACGCGGCCGGGGCGGCGGGAATGGTCGGCGGCCAGGCTCTCGACCTCGAGGCGGCCGCGCCCGGCGGCACCCCGCTCGATGCCGAGGCCCTTCGTGAGATGCACACGCGCAAGACCGGCGCGTTGATTCGCGCGGCTGCGCTCGGGGGCGCCTGCATGACCGGGGCTGCGCCCCAGCTATGCGCCGCGATCGGGGAATATGCCGCTCAGGTCGGCCTTGCGTTCCAGATCGTCGATGACCTGCTCGACGTCGAAGGGGAATCGGCGGCGCTC
Organism: Acidobacteriota bacterium; assembly: GCA_013694845.1. Classification (GTDB taxonomy): domain Bacteria; phylum Acidobacteriota; class Vicinamibacteria; order Vicinamibacterales; family 2-12-FULL-66-21; genus JACDCA01. Next base: position 1,460 of record JACDBQ010000720.1, on the reverse strand, counting down.
GGCAAGACAGCCGGGAAGGACGCCGCGGCCGGTAAGCCGACCTATCCGTCGCTGTACGGTGTCGAGGCGTCGCGACGCCTGGCCCGCGAGTGCGTCGAGCACGCGGTCGCAGCCCTGGCCCGCGAAGGGCTGTCGGGACAGCTGCCCGCGCTGGCGCACTGGGTGGTCGGACGACAGAACTGACGGTGTCTCTCCAGATGAGCCCGGGTCCCAAGAAAGCACGCCTCGACACGTCGCTCGTCGAACGTGGGCTGGTCGCGTCGCGCGAGCGTGCGCGTGCCCTCATTCTGGCGGGCGACGTGCGCGTGAACGGCCAGGTTGCGACGAAAGCCGGCATGCCGGTCGGTGCGGAGGCCGAACTGGCGCTCAGCGTGCCCGACCATCCGTATGTCGGGCGGGGAGGCTTGAAACTGGCCCACGCGCTGGACAGCTTCGGGATCGACGTGCGCGGACGCCTGGCCCTCGATGTGGGCGCATCCACCGGGGGATTCACCGATGTTCTGCTCCAACGCGGCGCCGCCCGGGTGGTGGCCCTCGACGTCGGACACGGTCAGCTCGATTGGAAGATCCGGAGTGACCCGCGCGTAGTCGTGCTCGAACGGGTCAACGCCCGCAGTCTGAAGCGCACCGACCTCCCACCGGACGTTACCCGCTTCGGTATCGTGACGATCGACGTTTCGTTCATCTCGCTGCGGCACATCCTGCCCGTCGTTCCCCCGCTGCTCGAGGCGGGCGGGGACGTGGTGGCGCTCGTCAAGCCGCAGTTCGAGGCCACCCGCGAGGAGGTTGGCAAGGGCGGCATCATTCGCGATCCGGCCGTGCAGACCCGGGTAGTGGAGGAAGTGGCCGCCGCCGCCGATACACTAGGATTGTCACGCGCCGCCAGTGTGGACTCCCCGATCACCGGAATGGAAGGGAACCGGGAAATCCTGCTGCACCTGCGCGCAGCCTCTGCGAAACACTGATGCATCAAATCGCTCGCGCGGGAATCGTCGCGAAGACCAGGCTTGCGGAAGCGGCCGGCGTCGTCGCCGAACTTGCCGGCTGGCTCGAGGCCCGCAACGTGCGACCCGTCTTCGACACCGAAACGGCAACCCTGGTCGGGCTCCCCCCGGACCGGCCCACCTACAGCCGGGACGATCTGCCGAGTCACTGCGATCTGCTGGTTGTGCTTGGCGGCGACGGCACCTTGATCGGGATGGCGGGCCGGGTGGCACACGCCAACGCCGACATTCCCATCGTCGGTGTCAATTTCGGCAGCCTGGGATTCCTCACGGAGATCACGCTGCCGGAGCTCTACCCGTCGCTCGAGGCGGTGCTCGACGGCACCGCCCAGATCGAACCGCGCCTGATGCTACAGGCGCAGACCGTGCGCGACGGCGCGGTGTACTCGGATCGTGTTGCCCTGAACGACGTCGTGATCACCAAGGGGGCGCTCTCGAGGATCATCGATCTGGCTG
>JACDBQ010000687.1 GCA_013694845.1 Acidobacteriota bacterium | reverse complement strand
ACGGCGTGCTCGCTTACGCGACGGCACAGCGGACGCAGGAGATCGGCATCCGCATGGCGCTCGGCGCTGATCGCGGCGCGATTCTGCGGATGGTGTTCGCCAGCGGCGCGCGGATCGCCGCGATCGGCCTCGGGATCGGCATTGCCGGCGCGCTCGCGCTGACGCAGGTGCTGTCGGGATTGCTGTTCGGCGTCAGCGCGCATGACCCGCTGACCTTCCTCGTCGTGCCGGGTGCGCTCCTCGCCGTCGCGCTCGCCGCCTGCTGGATTCCAGCGCGTCGCGCGATCCGGGTCGAGCCGGTCATCGCCCTGCGAGGAGAGTAAGCGGCACGGGAAGGAAGAACCCTGCCAAATGCTCGATGATGTGTAGAGGGAGAGGTCGACGGCTTGCCGGATGACGGGCGCCTCAACCTGCACTACTTGCAGGCAACGAGCTGTGGCCCCGTTCCTTCCTCCATCCGCGTTGTCGCAGGTTGCGCCGCGTCGTGGACGATGACCCCTACGCCGCGGCGAACTGTCGAGTGCGTGGCCACCAGTCGCATCGGAATGCCGGCGGGAATGGCGAGCGTGTCCCCCTTGCGGAGCGTGGCGGCGCGCGTCCGATGCCGTACTCGGCGTGAGCGTCGAGACCAAGATCGCTGCAACTGCGGTCCAGGCGGATGACGTGCTCGTCATTGGGGATCCTCTTCGCCGGCGAAGACGATTAATCCTCCGCTTGCGCCTAGTGCGTCGCAGCCATTGACGACCGCGGTGGCGGTCATCGTAAGGCGCAACGGTCAGAAAAAACGTGTTTCCACGAACTGAGGGCTCGCAGATGAGTTGGCTGGGTGTCAGTGACGCTCTTCGCAACTGGCTGGTGACGGCGACGTGATGTGCCTGCGCTCGACTTCGCGAGAGATCGGGCCTCAGGATTCAGGAGTCGGCCCTTGTGAAGCTCTCTGGACTCAGACAGGCTGTCCAAAACAGGTGCGCATATTTCGGACAGGACTACAACCTGAGTGTGTCCGATCGCGTGGCCAGTTCCGGCCGGATGCGATATCTTAGGCGGTGCCGTGGTACGGGAGCTATTTTCGTGACGCTGGAACTCGCCATCGTCTGCGCCGGTGATGAGCCGCTGCCGCCGGGCACTTCAGTGAAAGTGGAGGTTCGCGACACCTCGCTGGCCGATGCGCCAGCGCTCCTATTGCGTCGGGTCACTGTCGACGTGCCGAAGACGGGTCGCACTATGGCGGTCAAGGTCCCGATCGAGCTGACGGCGGTGCCTGATGGGACAACGGTCTGGGCTCACGTCGACGCCGATCGCGATGGACGAGTGAGCCAGGGTGACTTCGTGTCGGTCGAGTCCTACCCGGTAACCCGCGCTCCCACGCAGAAACTGACGATCCGGGTCAAGAAGGTGACCTAGGTTCAGCCAACCAGTCGGCGATCGCACGGGCGATGGGCTGACCGGTCCGATCTTCAACGACCAAGAACTCGCCTGCGGTGTTCACCTCAAAGAAGTAATACTCGCCCTCCGGGGTGCGGCGGACGTCGATCGCGCCGTACGCCAGCCCCAGCCGTTTCATTAAGCCGAGCAGCTTTTCAGTCAGGTCCGGGGACAGTTCCTCGGCACTCACTGCGGCGTCGCCGACGCTCGAGCGGAAATCGACGCGTCCCTCGCGCGCAACGGATCGGATCGCTGCGGCGAACAGCTTTCCGCCGACGGCAGTGATGCGCAGGTCGCTTTCCGCCGGTATGAACTGCTGAAAGATCACCGGCGCGATGCGGACCGCATCAATGTGCGCCATGTCGTCGGACCGCAGAAGCCGCGTCTCGCGCCAGATCGCGTGCGTGCACGAAAAGGTCTTGTAGATCGTTCCGGCCGGCTCCAATTCGGCGACAAATCGGTCGCGTTGCGGATCGGACGTGATCAGGGTGCGCGGCACCTTCAATCCAACCTCGGCGGCGACCCGCAGTTGGCGCGCCTTGCGCGAAGCGGCGTCATCACGGGTCGGGTCGTTCATCCAGCGGGCGTCAAGCAATTGCCACAGCCCATTGATTGCCTCGTTCCATTCGTTGGCGGTGAACAGGTTCACCTGCGGATTGGTCACTGACGACAGATCCGGGACCTGTGGCCGGCGCCACCACACGGACAGGGAATGTACCGGGAGCGCCTGGGCCCGAACCACTATTCGTTCACCTACGGCGGTGTGCATTTCGTCGGGCTCGACACGGTCGACATCGCCGATCTCTGGTACTACGAGCACGTCGACGAAGTTCAACTGGCGTGGCTCGAGGCGGACCTCGCCCGCCTGCCGCCTGGAACGCCGGTGGTCACGTTCAACCACATCATGCAGACGGCATGTAATATCAGATCTTCCTTCCGCGAAACTGGTTGTAACATGTCGTCCTTCACTTTCGCAGGGCCTGGCCCCCGGCAAGCCCAA
>JACDBQ010000663.1 GCA_013694845.1 Acidobacteriota bacterium | reverse complement strand
GAAGCGGATGATCCGAAGCGCCTCGTTGACGTGGACCGACGCTTCCAGACAGCGCTGCACCTGGTGGGCGACGGTCGTCACGCGGACGCGGCGGCGCTTCTGCGAGAGGCAATCGACCGACGTCCCGACTTCACGGCCGCGTGCCTGGCGCTGGCCTCGGTCTACATCGAAAGCGGTCAGGCTCCGGAAGCCGTCAACCTGCTGCGCGCGGCGGCCCGACGCGGCCTGTCGGATCCGAAGCTCCAGGAACGGCTGGGCGCCGCGTTGCTTGCCAGCGGCGAGCCGACGCGCGCGGCCGCTGCACTCGAGCCGCTGTCAGGCGACGGCGCAAGCGTCGATACGCTGAACACTCTGGCCGTCGTCTATGCGGAGATGGGTGCCCGCGATCGTTCACGCGTGCTGTTCGGGCGGGCCCTTGCGAAAGCGCCGCGAGCCGCGTCGATCTGGAACAACCTTGGGCTGCTGGAGCTCGCTGCCCGGCGCATGCCGCAAGCGGCCCAGGCGTTCGAACGTGCCGTTGACGCGGACCCGGCGTTCGCACCGGCATGGGCCGCTCTTGGAGCGGCACACGTGAACAGCGACCCTGCACGCGCGATCAGCGCCTGGAAGCGAGTTGTCGAGCTCTCTCCAGCTGACTACGACACGTTGTTCAATCTGGGGATGCTGCTCTGGCAATCCGGGCGCCGTGACGAGGCGCGGCCATACCTCCAGCACTTCGTCGGCGCTGCGCCGCCCTCGCGCTACTCAACCGATATCGCCGACATTCGCCGGATGCTGGCCGGGGAGGGTGGCGATCGATCCTCTCGATGAGAAAGCTCCCGGCTGGACGCACGATCGGGTTTGGAGCTGCGGCGATCGTTCTCTGGAGTCCATCGCGGATCGGATCCGTCACGTTGATGGTGAGCGGCTGAAACTTGTGATGCGGGCAACTGGGTGGCCCCGGAAACCTCCCGACCACGGCTTCGCCGGGTCGTCAATCGAGATCGATTGTTGGAGGTGCGCTTGTCCGAAGCGCAAAATTTCGAGGGCAGGCGGTTCTGCTGAAATGCATTCAGATAAACCGTTTGCGGTGCGGGACTTCGAAGGTCTGCGTACTTCGCATCGGCGACCACGCCTACGACCTCATATGGCCTGGAATCGCCCTTGAGCAACAGCTGCCTGCCGAGCGGGTCGCGGCCGGCGAAGTAGTGCCGCGCCATCGCCTGATTGACGATCGCCACGGGTGCTCGGCCTTCGTCCGCGAACTTGAAGTCTCGCCCGGCAATCAGCGAAGTACCGAACGTTTCGAAGTACTTCGGCGCCACGTCATTCAACTTCAGACGACGGCGCGCCGTCGGCGTCTCCTCAAACCCTTCGACTGAAGCCAATCGGTTCCCGGCGGCGCCTGAGATGGGCGTCATCCCGCTCAATGTCGCCGAGCGCACGCCGGGAACGGACTCGAACCGTCCGAGCAGTTGCTTGTACAACTGGGCCAGCTGTCCGCGCTCATAAGTGGCGCGCGCTGGGTCGACTCTCACGAGGAGCACGGACGTCCGGTCAAATCCAAGGTCTCGGTTGCGGAGGTATGAGAGGTGCCCGACATACAGTCCTGCAACGCTCAACAACACAAGAGAGAAGGCGACTTGCGCCACCACCAGTCCGTTTCCAAAACAGGCGCCCGGATCTTAGTTGTCCGGTTCCTCCCGTGACTCTCATTGCCGCGGCTGGCGCAGATGCGAACGCCGTCCACGCTGGTGCCAACCCGAACACCACACCCGCGAGCACCGCAACGGCCGCCGCGAAGATCAGAACGGATGCATCAATCGGCACTTCCAGGCGTGGGGGAGCTCCAATCAGTCGCGTCCCTGAAGTCACGATCCGCAGGAGCATAGCGGCGCCGAAGTACGCGCCAACGACGCCGAACAGGCTGCCGGCCAAAGAAAAGAAAGGAGCAGCGACTCGGTCAGAACCTGTCGCACGATCCGAAACCGGCTGGCGCCAAGTGACACTCTCACCGCCATCTCCCGTTGCCGCGCGGCGGCGCGTGCGAGCAGCATGCTCCCGATATTGGCGCAGGTGAGCAGCAGCAACACCCCCCAATGGCCATCACCACCAACAACGGTTTCCCGAACTGCTGGTGCAGCGGTGTCGAGAACCCCGATCGCGCCGGTTCCACTTCAAGCGTTACCTTGAGCCACTGCGGATCCTTGCGCGCAAACTCTTCGATCCTCGCGCGATCGAGACGCCTGCCTCAACCACGCCATCAGCATGAATCCGGCCTGCCGGCTGGCTGGATGAGCGGCGGCGGGAAGCCAGACGTCGGGGCGGTAACCGGTCAGCAGGCCGGCGAACTCCTGGCTTGCGACGCAGACGACCCGCGCGGAGACATTGGAGACCGAAATCTGCGTACCCAGAATCCGCGGATCGAGATTGAATCTGTTCCAGTACGCCCAGCTCACGACGGCTACGGGAGTCGCGCCAGGCTCCGCGTCGAGGGGGCCCAGCAGCCGTCCCAGCGCGGGGCGCACACCCAGGGCCGAAGAAGTTCCCGGTCACCCACGCCGTGTTCAGCGGCTCTGCCCCGAGTCCGGCGGTGTCCGAGCCAAGCCTGAAGGGCACCTCTCCGATGAGGTCCGAGAACACGCTATTGTGATCCCGATAGTGCTCGTAGTTCCGGATGCTGAACAGGTTCAAGGGCGGGTCGCCGGGGTACTGCCAGGTGAACTGCACGAGGCTCCCGGGGTCCCGCACCGGAAGATCGCGCCACACCAGCACGTTGACGAAGCTGAAGATGGCGGTATTGGCTCCGATGCCGAGCGTCAGGGTGACGAGCGCAACGGTCGTGAACCCCGGGCTGCGCCGAATCGTGCGGAACCGTGGCGCATATCCTGCGCGAGATCTGCCACCCACGGCAGGCCACGTTGGTCCCGGAGCGCTTCCATCGCCTGCGCGACACCGCCTGCGCGGAGATGAGCGGCTCGGGTAGCGCCCTCGCTCGCGCCCATACGACGCCGCATGTCGTCGGTGGCCAACTCCAGATGGAGCTTGACTCCTCCTCCATCTCGGCGCCACGCGGGTTCCCTCGGACAGTGCCCCACAAACGGGAAACCCACTCGCGGATCCGAGCCATCGACGCCTCCCCTCAACTCCGCTCACTCAGGAGCGCGCGCATGATGGACACCATTCGGTCCCACTGCGTCTTCTCGGCAGCAAGCTGACGTCGGCCGGCTGGCGTTATTGCGTAGAAGCGCGCCTTGCGGTTGGTGTCCGTCACACCCCAGGTGCCACGCACCAGACCTCGTTGCTCGAGGCGCATCAGGCACGGATACAGCGTTCCCATGTTGAGCTGCAGACTACCTGCTGAGACTTGCTCCAAACGTGAAGCGATCGCGTAGCCGTGCAACGGGCCGAGCGTGTCTATGGTCTGCAGCACCATGAGGTCGAGCGTGCCCTGAAGGACGTCGGTCCTCGCTCGTTTGCTCTTGGCCACGGCATGAAATACTACGCTTCTATTTGAATGTCAAATGAAGCTCGCGGTTGACGGGAGTTAGCGGCGGTTGTTGCCCATACTCGACAGAAGCCCTCGAGCGAGAGCGGTCTCGGTATCGTGGCCGACGTCGGCCGCGAGCGCGCGATCCGCTGCGCCAGACGATCGGTCAAGCGTGATGGTCGTGGCCATTGGTGCCGTCGTGAGCGATCGTAGGATTGCATGTCCAGTCGATCCTGTCGACGCGTTCCCGAATCGGGATACAGGGCTATTAAACCGTTACCTTATGTGGTAACATTTGACATCCGTGGGCAAGCATCGGCGGGGCGGGTACGTCTTTATCACCTGGAAAGGCGACCATCCGCCGCGGCATGTGCACGTCTACCGCGACGGCACGCTGATCGTGAAGTGGGATCTGGACAATCGAAAGCCGATGAAGGGCGCGGCGACGCGGCGCATTCTGGAACTGATCAGCGAGCTGGAGGCTGGGGGGCTGCTGTGAAGATTCGCACTGTCAGGCATAACAATCGCAAGAAGTTGTTCGAGGTCCGCACGTCGACAAGGACACTCGTATTCCCGTTCTCGAAGGCGGAGCCGACCCCCACGACCGAAGACCCGATCACGGAGCTGTTCGTCGACCCGGAGGCAGGTCGGGAGGCGTTCACCTACGTCCTCGGATCGGGTCGTACGGGGACCGTTCATGTCGAGCAGGCGCTCGAGTACAACCAGGATCCCACGTACCTGCGCGATCTCCTGCTGTATCAACTCACGCTCGAAGCGCAGAAGCGCATCGCGGAGAGCCCGCTGTCGAAGCGCGAGATCGTACGCCGGCTCGGCACGTCAGCGGCGCAACTGTATCGCCTGCTCGACCAGACGAACTACCGCAAGTCCGTCGATCAGGTACTGTCTCTGCTGCAGGTGCTCAACTGCCAGGTCGATCTGGTCGTTCGGACGAAGACGGCCTGACGACGGGCGCGACCACTTGAAGGATTCTTGAAACTTTGCGCACCAAACCGACCGGTACCGACCACCACGGCCCGAAGGTCAGTGCGAAGTCTCCAAGAACACCGTTTCTCAGTCACGGACCGAGGTTCGAATCCCCGTACCGGGTACCAAAAATCCTTGAGAAAGTTGACTGTCGACTCTGATTCGTGGGGTCGGCGGGTTTCGTTCGGCAGTCTCGTGCTCCAGTTGACGCCAATTGGTGCTCCTGGAACGGTCTATACGCTGCGACGCGGGTCGAGCCTTCCCAGTCGTGGGGTTCTTGTCCGGCGGTCCGTTGCTGGCGAGGCGTCGGCCGTCGCAATGCGAGGATGTGTGAAGCTTGACTGACAGTTACAGCTCGCCGTTCCGACGCCCGAGATCATTTGCGCGCAGCAAGGTCGGCGTCGACAATGGCGCTGGGGTTTTATGGTCAAGCAATCCAGAAGAGGCCCTTGAGCTCTCCGCTCTCAGTGTGATCGCATGGGAAGGCCGTGAAGGCAAACCCTCGGGAAACCGTTACGAGTGGGCTGATCTCAATCTGTTGTGCAATGCGGCGCCTACGCCTTTCTTCCTCGATGGTGAACGTTTTTACTCCATCGACAGCTTTTACGAGGCCCTGAAACTTCCAGAAGGCACGTCCGAGCGGGCGACGTGCGCCATGGCCCCTTTGATCGAAGCCCAACGCCTGGCTCGCCGTAATGTCGGCAAGGAGTTCACCTATCTCGGGAAGAGTATCTCCGTGTGGTCACCCGACCATGCGGGCCTTCTCGCAGCTGCGATCTGTGCCAAGGTCGAGCAAAATCGCGCCGTTCAGATCGCGTTGGCCAAAACGGGGACTGTAAGACTGACGTTTCCTTTGACTTTCAGTAGCCGGCCGGGCCCCCTGGCGCGCGTGACTCCGCTCACGCTGATGATTGAGCGATGGAAACAACGCCAGCCGAAGACGTGATGGTCAACGTTCGGCGCACGTGACGATCGTCGCGAAGCGTGTCAACGAGGTCCAATGCTTCTTTCAGGCTGCAATTCCAGAGAATCTCACGCTACAACATTGCGTACACCCCACCCTTTGGAAGTCCGGGTCCAACGCAATCGAGCCTACGATGCTGTGGCCGAGTCGACCGTCAACGAATGTCTTGCGAGGAATTCTCGTCCCCCCGCGTCCACGGCGGCTGCGAAGTACCCCAGGTTGCTGGGAGGGGCTCGGCCTTCCCGCAAGCTGTCAGTGACTTGTAACGGATTCCTTGGTGAGTCTTCGCCGGTGGCGAAGCTCTGTTCGGTGGGATCTTGAAAGATTCTTGAAACTTCCGCCTTCGCGGATCGCGCGAGGCCGCTTCGGCGGACAAGGTGTCCGCGGCTTCGGTCTTCGGATCGAACGTTTTCCTCCTTCCAGCCGTGCGACGGCCCGAAACGCGCCGACCGTCGCCAGCATGCGACTCTCCGCGCGGTTGATCTCGTAGACACGCTCGCGCTCCCGAACCACTTCGCGCTGGCGCCCCCGAGGCAGGTCGAGATCCTTCATGAGCACGTCATGCGGATCCTGTCCCTCGTTTCGGTCCCGTTCGCAGGCGACGCCGCGGCTACATCGGCTCCGGTCCCATGAACCGTCACGCTCTCGGGTATCGCGCCGATCGTAGCGATCGAGCATTGTCCGCTCCCGTCGCGACAAGCTGCACGCAGCTTGGGAAGTTTTGCCGCGCGATTATAGTGCACCGCGGATGTGGGCGGGTTCCTACTGACGTGCGAGGTCAGAACAGCCAAGCCAACACTATCCGCAAATCGCGAGAAGCCATTCGGCTGTTGGCACGACTGTGCATGGCATGGAAGTCCGCTTGTCGAGTGTGAGACGCCAGCGATACACTGAAACCGCCAGCGTCGCATCCGACGCATGATCTATGGACCTGATCCTTGAGAGTCTGTACCAAGATCTCCGCCTTGCTTGCCGGGGATTGTGGCGGGCCAAGGCTTTCACCCTGGCCGCCGTCCTGACGCTCGCCCTCGGGAGTGCCGGCACGACGGCGATGTTTGCGCTTATTCAGGGGGTGCTCCTGCGACCGCTGCCTGTGCTCGAACAGGACCGCCTGCTTGTAGCGTGGAAGGAGGTGCGCACGTCGGGCTCCGCCCACTACCCATTCGGCAGGACCGAGATCGAGGCGGTCGCCGAAGCTAGCCAACTCCTCATAAGTGCCGCCGGCGTAGCGAGGCATGGCGCGGGGCGCGCCGTTGTGGTTGAGAACGGCAACTCGAGTTACGTGAACGACGCGTTGGTCACGGGCCGTTTCTTCGACGTGCTGGGCCTCCAGCCGTTTCTCGGTCGCACGCTCACTCCCGCTGACGATGTGGAGGGCGCAGAGAACGTGCTCGTCATTAGCCACGGGCTCTGGCAGCGCCGTTATGGTGCGTCACGCGAGGCCCTCGGGCGCAGATTGATGCTCAGCGAGCAGCCGTTCACGATCGTCGGCGTGATGCCCCCCGATATCGACTACCCGAGCGGCGTCGAGGTGTGGAGGACCACGAGCTCGGTGCCGACGACAGGCCCATTCGGTGACGCGGCACGACGCGAGGTCGACCTCATCGCGAGGGTTCGGCCAAGCGTAACGCTTGAGCAGGCGACAAGCGAGCTCACGGCGTTGACCGAGCGGCTGGACGCCAACGCGCCGCCCAATGTGCTGCGGGGTCTCAGGCCCGTCGTTCGTTCCTTCGAGGACGTGGTCGTCGGCGATGTGCGCAATGCAATGCTCGCACTGTTCGGTGCCGTCGGACTGGTGCTACTCATCGCGAGCGCTAACGTGGCGAACCTCTTGTTGATGCGTGGCGAGGCGCGCCGGGGAGAGCTTGCGGTGCGGGCCGCGCTCGGAGCCGGACGCGGCAGGATCGTGCGTCAGCTGTTTGTCGAAAGCCTGGTGTTGGCGCTCGCGGCTGGTGCCGCGGGACTTACCGTCACCTGGTGGAGTCTCCTGGCGCTGTTAACCCTGGTGCCCGACGGGCTGCCGCGCGTCGAATCGATCCGTATTGATACGACCGTCGTCGTATTCACGATCGCCGTTGCATTCGTGACTGCACTGTTGGCCGGCCTTGCCCCCGCCTTGTTATCGATGAGGACGAACCTTTTGTCCCATTTACGAAGCGGTGGACGTGGAGTAACGGGCTCCGCAGCACGATACGGACGCCGGACACTCGTCGTGGCACAGGTCGCACTCGCCGTCACCATCGTCGCCGCCGCCGGCCTGCTGATCCGGAGTGTTCTCCGGCTACAGTCGGTCGACCTCGGATTGGCTGCAGACCGTCTCGTACTGGTTAGCCTCGAAATGCCGCACGCGAAATATGCGGAGCGTGGCCGGCATGCGCAGTTTCTCGACGAGGTAATCGCACAACTCGAAGCCGTACCCGCCATTGCCGCCGCGACACCAGTCAACGTGTCCCCGTTCTCTGGTCAGGGGTGGGACCTGCCTCGATTCACGGCCGAAGGACAGAGTGACGAGCAGGCGGCTGCCAATTCGTCGCTCAACCTCGAGTCGATCCATCCCAACTATTTCAATACGTTCGAGGTAAGGTTCGTGCGCGGACGCCCCTTCACGGCGGCTGATCGCCAGGGAGCCCTCGAGGTCGCAATCGTCAGCGAAGACATCGCAGCACGAACCTGGCCTGGAGAAGATCCGATAGGCAAGCGCCTGAAGATGGGCAGACCTAACTCACCGGGCCCTTGGCACACGGTCGTCGGTGTCGCAGCTCAGACCCGCTACCGCGAGCTCGCAAGACCGAGCGCGACGCTCTATCTTCCCGCTGCGCAGTTTCAAATGACTGCGGAGATGCTCGTTCTGCGAACCACGGCGTCCCTCGACTTGGTGATGTCAGTCTCGCGCGAGAGAGTACGAGCTGTCGATCCCGACGTCCAAGTGATGCGTCTCGCACCTTTTGCGGAGATGCTCGAGCGCCCCCTCGCGCGTCCGAGGTTCAACGCGTTCCTCCTCAGCATCTTTGGAGTCGCCGCACTGCTGCTCTCAACGATTGGCCTCTATGCGGTGATGGCGGCGTACGTCCGCCAGCGAGATCGTGAGATAGCGCTCCGCCTGGCCCTTGGCGCAACCGCGACGGTCGTGCGCCGTTTCGTGCTTGGCGAGGCCCTGCGCCTCGCTGGTCTCGGTGCGGTGATCGGCTTGGCTGCAGCGGCGAGCGCTGCTCGTCTCCTGCGCGGCATGCTCTTCGAGGTTCATCCCCTTGATCCGTCAACCATTCTTGGCGCAGCGTTGCTGCTGATGGCTGCCTCGGCGCTCGCCTCGTACATACCCGTGCGCCGAGCTACGCGCGTCGACGCTGTCGCGATGCTGCGGAGCGAGTAAGGGACAGCGAATGCCTGGGGTCATCGCCAAGCACCCGATCATGGCCGGACGCGAGAGCCTGGTGCGGGCCGCGCTAAAGGGTCCCGACGAGGTCCGCCAGAGCCGGACTGACCCGCAAGTGCGACTCTTCCACAAGGTGGAGGCGACCAAGCGATGGACGTGCGCAATCGCGAAGCACCTGGCGGCCAAGCGTTTCTCAGCCACGGGACCGGGGTTCGAATCCCGTACCGGTACCATTCATCATAGATTCGCGTTCGGAGCGTTTCGGCCTGGCCGACGCTACGCAAGGCGCCCAGTTTTCGAATAAGCCTCGCGCGCGCGGGGCTATGTTTTTAAAAGTCAGTCTTGGCCCGTTGTGCTTTTCTCTCTCAACACTATCGGGCCACCACCGTTCAACACGGTTCGACACGGTCTCATCGAGTCCGACGGGCTCACCGGCCGATAGCACGATCAGGCGGGACGATGGGCTCCGCGCTCAGAGAGGATTGATGCTTCGCAAGGCGGCGGCAGGATCGGGGATCGGGATCGGCGCGGCTGCGGTCGTGCTGCTGCTCGCAGCCACGGGGCTGTTCCAATCCAACGAGCTCGGTCTGTACGACTGGCGCATGCGGATGGCGGCGCAGAACCCGCCCGACGTGAACCGCGACATCGTCATCGTCGAACTGAACGATACGACCATCCGCGACCTCGACAAGCCGTTCGGCCGGTGGCCCTGGCCGCGCGCGGCGATCTCAATGGTCATCGACTTCCTGAATCGCGCGCCGGCGAAGGTCATCGCGGTGGATTTCGCCTTCACCGAGAAAGACCGGGTGGTGCGGCACAAGATTGGTGAGACGGAGCTGTCGGGGGACGAGTCCGACGCGGCGTTGGTCGCCTCGGTCAAAGCCGCGCCCGGAACCATCCTGCTCGCCGACGCAACCTATGAAGGTGTTGTCGGCGCGAACCAGCAGAACAAGCCGGCGGAGTGGAAGACGGAGCCGTTTCAGCTCGGTCCCGGTATCTACGAGCGGCGGACGATCACGACGCCATTTCCGGAACTGACCGCGGCGGCCTCTGGTGTGGGGCACAACTACGCGGTGCTCGACGAACGCGGCTCGCTGCGGCGAATCCCGCCATTCGTACGGATGGGTGACCGATATATGCCCTCGCTTGGCGTGGCGGCGGCCATTCGCGCCGCCGGCGTCCGGCCTGATCAAGTCGTGCTCGAGGGAAAGACTCTGCGGATCCTCGACCGAGTCATCCCGCTCGTCCCCACAGCGGTGAAGGACGCCCACGACGCCGCCGTCACCAACCAGCAGCTGACGATGCTGGTGAATTACCGCGCGCCGTTTCTTCTGCCGAATGGCGAGCGCCCCTACCAGCACTACGAGGTGCGCCACCTGATCCAGTCCGAGATCCAGCTTCTCTCGGACGAGAAGCCCCTGGTGGATCCGGCGGTCTTCAAGGACAAGATCGTGTTCGTCGGCCTCACCGCGTCCGGGCTCGTGGACGTCTTTCAAACGCCCTTCGATGCCGAAGGCCAGGGGCGCATGCCCGGCGTCCAGATGCACGCGAGCGTCGCCGACAGCATTCTGTCGAACCGGTTCATCCGGCCAGCCGACGACCGGTGGCGGATCGCCGCCGTGTTCGCAAGTGCCCTGATCGTGGGCCTGCTTGCGGCGTTCCTGCCGTTCAACGGCGCCGCTCCCCTGGCGTTGCTGTTGATGGCCGGGTGGACGGCTTGCGCGGTTGCTGCTTTCAAGGGGGGGCTGTGGATCAGCATGAACGAGCCTCTGATCGCAATGGGCCTGGCCCTGTTTTCCGGGACCGCGTACCAGTATTTCGTCGAGGGGCGCGAAAAGCGGAAAGTCAAAACGCTGTTCGGCCGATACGTCTCGAAAGACGTCTACGAGCAGCTGCTGGCGCATCCTGACCGGGCCGAGCTCGGAGGCAAGCGCCGGGAGATGACGGTGCTGTTCTCCGACATCCGCGGCTTCACCACCGTGAC
>JACDBQ010000658.1 GCA_013694845.1 Acidobacteriota bacterium | reverse complement strand
TGGCCCGCTTCATGATCGAAGGGGCGCTGGCCGCGCATTACGGGCGTGGCATCCTCACGTGGATGGAGTCGCGCACCTTCACCATCGTCGTCATCATCATCGCCGTGCTGGCGGTTGGAGGCACGATCGTCTCCGCGCTGGCGGTCTACCGAAGTGTGAAACGGGAGAAGCGAGAGGCGAAGGCAGCGCGGTCGACGGCCTGACCTCACCCGAATCGACCCCGTTCGGAACCTCGGAACCTCAAATGCGGAATCGCAGGAGCGCCGCGACGCCGCCATAGTCATGGAGCAGCGATGCGTCCTCGATGAACGTGACCCTCGCTCCCGTCTGCGTCGCACGGGTGACGTACTCGTCGGCAAGCCGCACGACCTGAGGATCCGCCAGGGCGGCCTCTCCGCCCGCCGCGGTTTCCACGGCCGGTTCGAGCAGCGTGCTGTCGTTTGCCGCCGCGATCGCCCCGTCCGTTGAGATGTTCTGCAGCCGATCGATGTTGGCCGTGAGCAGCAGTTCGTCTACCTGACCTTTGATGAGCGCCTCCAGCGTGTCTTCGGGGCCGACGACGCCGAGCCCCCCGGCGCGATACCCCCCGACCGCGGCGTCGACCTTCTCCCGGTCCGTCCGCTCGTTCAGCCGGGCCATCGCCTCGATGGTGGCTGCCAGCACGTCTTCGAGTGGCGCCTTGGTGTCGAGTTTAAGGTGATCGACAACCTTGTCAGCAAGGTGCTTCGGCAGCTCGGCGCGCAGCAGCGGCAGTATGACCTGGTCACCCGCCGTCAGGATCTGGGTGATGCCCTCGTTCTGAACGATCCGTTCGAGCGCATCGACGACATCTTTGGCGTGCTGTTGGTGAAAGTTGCTGATGTGCCGTTGAAAGCGCGCCTGTGACCAGCCTCCCTGCGACGTTCGGCGCGTCTTCTCGCCTTTGACTTCTTCCTGGGCGACGAGCTCACCGGTGGCAAACACCATGATGCGGGTGGTGTTGGTGTCGGCGACGACAGCGGCGTAGCGGGGATATCGGGATTCGACCCGAGCGAGTGGATAGAGGTGCGGCGCATCGCCGATGTAAAGCCAGTGCTGGTCTATCGGGGCGGCTAGCTGAACCGTCTCGAAGAGTTCCCCGGCGGAGCACGCGAACACCGCCAGCCCATTGGCCGACGGCTGCAGCTCTGTCTCGAGGAACGTCGCGATTCGCTCCAGATCCGTGTCCAGGCTGGCGCGCTCGGGTGACCCGACGGGGTAGGTCCGGCTTCGCGATTTGAATTCCTGCCGGACAAAAGTCTGATATTGGCCGCGCCCCCGCGCATCGGGTTGTGTGTTCAGGTACAGACTGACGACGGGATACGGTGCGGGTTCGAACCTTGCGAGTCTGTCGAGCTGTTCCGCGATCTGCATGGCGTCTCCTTCGGTCTCCGTGGCGCTCTTCAAGCCCCGTGCCTGACGAATAACGCGAGCGGATAGAATCCCCGGATGCGTCATGCCCCGTTCTGGCTGGATCGTCTCCCGAAAAGCCGGCGCGCTTCGTTCCCCCCTCTACGCGGGGAAGAGGCCGCGCGAGTCGCGATCGTTGGCGGGGGCCTGACAGGCGCCGCCTGCGCCTTGTCCTTTGCCGTCGCCGGCGTGGATGTCGTCCTGCTCGAAGCGGAAACAGTGGGCGGCGGCATGACGGCCGGGGACGCCGGGCTGCTGAGGGAAGGTTTCGCCGGATCGTTTGCTGACGCCGTGGCCGCACACGGGTTGCGGACCTCACGCGCCGCGTGGGACACGATGCGTCGGGGGTCTCTCGACTTTGCTGCGGCGTTGAAACGCTACAGGATCAAGTGCGACCTTGCTCCCCAGGACCTGATTACGTTCGCGCCGCCGACGATCGAGGCGGGACGCGGCCTCCGGCGCGAGTATCAGGCCCGCAAGGATGCCGGCCTCGATGCCGCCTGGCTGGCCCCGCGAACAGTCACGCGCGAATCCGCGATGGAGAGCGGGGGCGGTCTTCGGACACGCGGTGCCGTCCTCGATCCGTATCGGGCCTGTGCCGGTCTGGTGGCCGCCGCGGTCGCGCGCGATGCCAGGGTGCACGAGCGTTCCCTCGTCCGCCGAGTCCGTGCCTCGAGGCATCATGTCGATGTGATCACGGATCGCGGCTCGCTTCGTGTGGAAGCAGTCATCGTCGCCACCGCGGCGCCGATCCAGGATCTCCGTGGTTTGCGGCGGCATCTTCGTGCCGAACACGCCTACGGGGTCCTGACCGAACCGTTTCCTGCTGCCGCTCGGCGACTGCTTGGCGTGCGGCGCGCCGTGCTCGAAGACGCCAGGGAACCGGGCCGCGTCGTTCGGTGGGTGGGCGAGGATCGCCTGTTGATACATGGTGCGCGGCAACCCGAGATTGCGGTGCGAGCCCGCGAAGGCGCCCTCCGACAGCGTACCGGACAGCTCATGTACGAGCTGTCGCTTCTCTATCCCGCCATTTCGGGCCATCAGCCCTCGACATCCTGGGACGGTCTCGATCACGAGACGCCCGGAGGCCTGCCCTTGCTCGGCCCGCACCGAAACTTTCCTCGACATTTCTTCGCGTTCGGGTCGTCCCGACATGGCGCAGGGCTGTCATGGACGGCCGCACGCATCGCGCTCAGGCACTTCCTCGGCGAGACGTCGCGCGCGGATGAGGCCCTGGGCTTCGGCCGGATCTTGTAGACGCCGGCCGGCGTTCGGCTCTACAATATAGACGCCCCCCCGGATTTCAACACATTCACGGCAGCGGCTGTTTTTCCAGCTTCATCCTGCCGCTCCGGCGATGTTATGGAACTCATGACCCCTGCACAGGACCGTCCACCGCAGCGTACGCCCCGGGAGCGCGGCACCCGCCGCGGCGAGCAATCAGTCGAACACCTGCTGCGTCGTGCCGGCTTCGGGGCCAGCCAGGAAGAGGTGGATTTCTACCTGGAGCTCGGATTCAGCGGATCGGTCCGGCGTCTGGTCGACTACGAAGACGCCCCGGACGATGTCGATTCGTTGATCGGCACTCCGGGATATGTCGCCGTCACAGCCGTCGGCGGCTTCGCGCCGGCGACGACCATCGCGCACGCCCGGCAGCGATGGCTGTTCCGCATGGTTCACAGTCAGCGTCCTCTGCAGGAGAAGATGACGCTGTTCTGGCACAACCACTTTGCGACGGCGTACACGAAGATCGCCGGCGCGTTCAACGCTGCCGAGGGATCGCGCTACATGGCGGCGAAGCCCTCCGAGGATCCCAACGGTGTCAAGGGGCAGATCGAAGTGTTCCGCGACTTCGCGCTCGGCAACTTCCGGGACCTGCTCGTCGCGATGGCCAAAGACGTCGCGATGCTCGTCTGGCTCGACGGCCGGACGAACGTACGCAATCGTCCGCAGGAGAATTTCGCGCGTGAACTGATGGAGCTCTTCACCATGGGCGTCGGCACCTTCGAGGAGTCGGACGTTTATGCCGCGGCACGCGTGTTCACCGGGTGGAATCTCGCGCGGCCTGGCAACGCCTACTACACGTTCAGCTACGTCGCGAACCAGCACGACACGACAGCCAAGGAATTCACATTCCCGATCTACGCCGACGGTGGGCGAACGATTGCGGCGCGTTCCGCGGATGCGGGCATGCAGGACGGTCTCGACCTGATCAACGCCGTCGCGCGGCACCCGGCGACCGGTCCGCGCCTGGCGCTGAAGCTCTATCGTTATTTCGTCAGCGAGGTGGACTCACCCGACGAGCGGCTGATCAACGACTTGTCGCGGCTGTACTACGAGAACAACTTCGAGATGAAACCGGTCATCCGGCACTTGTTGCTTTCGTCGCAGTTCACGGCGCCGGCCGCGCGGTATGCCCGGTATTCGTGGCCGGTGGAGTTCGTGACGCGTGCGATCAAGGAGGTCGGGTGGGCCGGCTTCTCGGTGAACGACACGCTGACGCCGCTGGCCAACATGGGACAGCAGCTCTTCGAGCCGCCGGACGTCAACGGCTGGGATCTGGGCGCCGGCTGGTTCTCGAGCGGCGCCATGGTGGCTCGCATGAATTTCGCGGCGACGCTCGCGACCAACCAGCGCTTCAATCTGCGGGAACGCCTGCGCGGCCAGGCCCGAACGCCCGAGGCGCTCGTCACCCTGATCAATGATCGACTGACGCCGTCCCCGTTCACGAGCGACCAGCACCGCGCGCTGGTCGATTACGCCGGAGCCGGGCTGACATTCACTGGCTCCGACGCGCAGCTGGTGACGAAGGCCTCAGGGCTGGCTCACCTCGTGGTCGGATCCGGCGCCTACCAGATAGTTTAGGGACTCACCATGTCGATCAGCAGACGCAAGTTCATGAAGGGCGGCGTGGCCGCGTTCACGGTCAGCTTCGCGGCCCCCGCTTTTCTTTCGGACATCGCCCGGGCGCAGGGTCGTTCGCGCCGCAACCTGGTGGTGCTCTACCTGAGCGGAGGCAACGATGCGCTCAGCACGCTCGTGCCCTACACGGATGCGCAGTACTACGCCCGTCGGCCGTTCATCTCCATCCCTGCGGCCAACGTGCTGCAGATCGGCTCCGACGCGAGCGGCCGGCCCCTTGGTCTCAATCCACGCCTGACCGGATTTCACAACATTTTCAACTCGGGTCGTCTGGCGGTCATCCAGCGCACGGGATACCCGAACTCGAGCCGCTCGCATTTTGAAGGCACGGATATCTGGTCGACGGCCGACCCGCGGTCGCCGCAGGGAACCGGCTGGCTCGGCCGCTATCTCGATCAACTGCCTACGCCGGTCGATCCACTCACCGCCTGGTCCACCCAGCGGGAGACGCCGAGGACGCTGATGTCCCGGACCGTCGGCGTCCCCTCGATCACCAACGTAGCCGGCTACGCGTTCGCCAGCCCGAACGGCGGGGCCGATGCCACCTATGCCCGCGAGACGGCCACCAGGATCTCCTCGCACGTCCCCGTCGACCAACCGCACCTGGCATTCGTCAACGCGACGAGCCAGGCTGCCTTCGCCACCCTCGACCGCGTGGCGCAGGTCGGCACGTATGTTTCCACCGTCCCGTATCCCGCTAACGGCTTCGCGCAGGCGATGCGCATGATCGCCGGCGCCATGGTCCGCGGTGTCGGCACGAAGATCTTCTGGGTGCAGACCGGCGGCTACGATACGCACTCGGCTCAGAACCCGAACCAGGCGGCCGGTGCGTACAGCACCCTGATGGCGACGCTGAACGACGGGGTGTTCGCGTTCTACCAGGACCTGCAGAACCAGGGACTGCTGAACGACACCCTCATTCTCCAATTCTCGGAATTCGGTCGCCGCATCACCGAAAACGGCAGCCAGGGCACCGACCATGGCGCCGCCGGTCTGATGATGGCGCTCGGAGGTTCGGTCAAAGGCGGGATCTACGGGACCGCCGCGAACCTCCAGGCCGGCACGGGCAATCCCACGCTCGAGAACAACAGCGGCGACGTCCGCCACGAAACGGACTTCCGGTCCGTCTACGCGCGCGTGATCGACTCCTGGCTGGGTGGCGACTCGACATCGATCCTGGGCGGCAACTTCGGCGCCGGAGCGCCTCAGTTCTTATGATGTGCGGGGACAGGCACCTTCCGTCAGGGTGCCTGTCCCCGAACCTAATGGCTTCCAATGCTGAATTCAACATTCAGCATTGCGCTATTCCCCAAAAATTCCCCGCATCGCGATGTCGATTTCTGGATACCGGAAGTGATACGCGTGCGACTGCGCCTGGGCCGGGATGACGCGTTGGCCGCCAAGCAGCAGCGCGTCAGCCATCTCGCCGAACATCGCAGTCAGCGCAAACGCCGGGGCCGGTAGCAGGCTCGGCCGACGCAGCGCGCGGCCGAGCGCGCGGGTGAATTCCCGATTGGTCACCGGGTGCGGTGCGGTCGCGTTCACCGGGCCGATGACCGACGGGGTCTCGACGATCCAGCGGATCATCTCGAGAACATCGAGTCGGTGGATCCACGACATGTATTGCCTGCCGCTGCCGATGGGACCGCCGACGAACCACCGGAACGGAGGGATCATCCGCTGAAGCGCACCGCCGCTTCTCTCGAGTACGATGCCCGTTCGCAGGAGCACGACCCGCGTGCCGGCGCCTTCCGCCTTTCGTCCTTCCGTTTCCCAGTCCTGCGCCAGACGCGAGAGGAAGTCGTCGCCTGGTTTCGAGTCTTCAGTCTTCGGCTCCGCGCCCGAAGGCCCGTAGTACCCGACGGCGCTGGAACTGATGAACACCCGCGGGGGCGTCGCCGTGGCCCGGATCGCCTCGACGAGACTCTTCGTCGCCAGGATGCGGCTGTCGCGCAACGCGGCCTTTCGCTGCGGAGTCCACCGGCCTTCTCCGATCGACTCGCCCGCCAGGTTGATCACGGCGTCCGCATCGTCGACGATGTGGGCCCAGGGTCCGGGTGCACCGGAGGGGCGCCATCCCACTCGAGTGACGCCCGGCTTGCCGGTGCCAGGATCGTGTCGCGCATCGCCATCGGCGAGCCCACGAGTCAGCACGCGTACGTCGTGCCCTTCCTCGGCGTAAACCTCCGCCAACGGGCTGCCGATGAAGCCGGTGCCACCGGCGATCACGATTCTCATATCAGTCCTTTGACGCAGCAGGCGCCGCCCGGGTTTGCACTATAATGCGCCTTCCTCACTTAGTTACATCGAGGTGTCATGCGTTTTCTGGTGCGGATCGCCGTCGTCCTGTTGACTGGCGGCGTGCTGGCGGGCCAGGGCGCCGTGTTGCCGGTCCCGGCAAACATCAAGGTCGAGGGGCTCCCCGCCATTCCGGAAGCCGTCGCAGCGAAGCTCGCGCCGTACGGACAGTTTCGGCGTGCGCAGCTGCTGTCGTGGCATCCGTCCAGACGGGCGATGCTCGTCTCCACGACGACCGGCACGGTGCCGCAGGTCCATCTCGTTGATGCGGCGGGCGCCGTGCCGAAGCCGCTGACGTCACTGGCTGAAGGTGTGGGCGGCGCTGCGTCGTACAGTCCGGTGGGCGGCGACGGGTTCCTTTATCGCAAAGATACGGGTTCGACCGAGACACATCAGTTGTGGAAGTCGGAGCCCGGCGCGCCGGCGACGCTGCTGACCGACGGCAAATCGCGCAACGGCATTCCGGTGTGGTCCACGACGAGTGGATTGATCGCGTTCGACTCGAACCGTCGGAATGGCAAGGACCGTGATCTCTACGTGCTGGATCCGAAGGACCCGTCCACCTCGCGGATGCTGATGGAGGTTACCGGCTCGTGGTTCGTTGCCGCTTGGTCACCTGACGACCGATCGATCCTCGCGGTCGAGATGCTGCCGGGCAACGACACGGCACTCTGGAGGATTGATGTCGCGACCGGGAAGCCGACCCCGCTGACGCCTCTGGGGAACAAGGAAGCGTCGTCGATCTGGTCCTCCGCCCACTATGCGCCGGACGGACGTTCGATCTTCGCGGTCGCGAATCGGGGATCCGAGCTCCCCCGGCTCTGGCGCTGGCGCAATGGAACCTGGACACCGCTGACCGGTGACGGCGATTCCGTCGAGTTCGCCGCCGTCTCGCCGGATGGCGCCACGGTCGCGGTGGTCTTCGATCGCGACGCATCGAGCCGTCTCGAACTGCTGGACACGCGAACGCTGAAGCTCCGCGTACGTCCGGCGTTGCCGGCCGGGCAGATCACGAACGTGCAGTGGCACCCCTCGCGCCAGGAGCTTGGCTTCACCTTCGGGTCCGTCGGGATGCAGGGAGATGTGTTCAGCGTCGACACGGGATCGGGCGCCCTGACCCGCTGGACGAGGAGCCCGACGGGCGGCATCGACGCCGCGACGCTGCCTGCGCCGGAGATCCTCCGATGGGAAAGCTTCGATGGCAAAGCGATCTCCGCAGTGCTGTACCGTCCACCGTCGAAGTTCACAGGCCCGCGTCCGGTGATCATCAACGTGCACGGAGGCCCGAATGATGCCCGGGAGCGTCCGCGCTTCCAGGGACGCAGCGCTTATTTCCTCAACGAAATGGGGATCGCGATCATCTACCCGAACGTCAGGGGAAGCTTCGGGTTCGGCCGCACCTTCGAGAAACTGGACGACGGCAGGATGCGCGAGCACGCGGTGCAGGACGTCGGCACGCTGCTCGACTGGATCGGTCAGCAGCCGCATCTCGATGCCAAGCGGGTCATGGTAACGGGAGCCAGCTACGGCGGATACTTGACCTACGCAGTGGCCGCGCGCTACCCCGGGCGCGTCCGGTGCGCGTTTGCGGCGGCGGCGATTTCCAACTTCGTGACCTACCTGGAGAACACCGAGCCGGGTCGGCAGCAGGACCGCCGGGCGGAGTACGGCGACGAGCGCGACGCCGACATGCGCGCCTTCCTCACCAGTATTTCACCCGTGACGCTCGCCGGCAGGATCACGGTTCCGCTCATGATCGCGCACGGACGACAGGACGCACGCGTCCCGATCGCGCAGGCCGAGTCGATGTATCAAGCCGTAAAGGCCGGGGGCGTCCCTGTCTGGCTGGTCGTCTATGAGGACGCCGGTCATGAGAATTTCCCGAAGACGCAGGCCAATTCCGACTTCAACTTCTACACGTGGATCCTGTTCGCCGAGAAGTATTTGCTGAACTGAGCAAGCGGCCTTGCTTGCGGGCTACCGTCACGATGACTCAAGGTGCCTGGATCCAGTCGTTCACCGCGTCGACCACTTCGGCCAGCTCGGCGCGTCGGCGTTTCAGCGAAACCCGGGTCGTCGGGTGAGCGCCGCGAAGTGCAAGCCACGAGCGGGCCGTCAGCCATGCGGCTGTTTCCCTCTCGATGGCAAAGAGTCCGGCAATCGCGAGCACGGGAAGGCCGACGGACACGAGCAGGCCTGTCGGCCCGGCGACCCACCACGACACGAGCGTGAGTAACCCGATCCAGGCCGCATAAATCACTGTGCCCCCGACCACCTTTGCGGTGGCGGTCACATCCATGTCGGTCGAGACCCGACCGGCGGCTGCGGTGAGTCCGTAAGGAATCGCAAAGGTGACGCCGGCCGTAACTGCGACAGGAACGAGCAGCAGGGCGGCTGGAACCTCACGCGCGATGAATGCCCAGGCCGCGGCGGGCGTGAGTTGCCAGTCCAGTGCTCCGTCGCGCAGGCCGAATCGTCGCAGCCGGTCGTCGTGACGTCTCAACTGGATGAGTGCCGATGCATACCACTCGGGGCGCTCAGCCCGCATCCGGTGCATCGCCTCTGCAATCGCTTTCCGGCGGACGAGTGTCGCGTGCGCACCCTGGGGCTGAGGCCGCTCGGACCGGTAGAGGCGGTCCACGCGCTCGACGAGCTCTGCATCGCTGCGTGGGTCCGCCTCCACGAGCAGCGCGCGGATACGGTCCGCCATTTCGCTGGTGAGTGCCTTCACTCGCTCGAGCGACGGCGTGGGCGCGCCGGCGGGGACCCTGAACGCCGGGCCGTACGCCACCGTCGCTCTCGAGCGGAAGACGGTCTTACGTTCCAGGTTGATGCCGACCGGAACCATCTGCAGATCGGTCCCGCCCGCGACTGCGGACAGCGCCATCCGGGCGGCACCGGTGCGCAGCGGCTCGAGTTTCCCAGACGAGTGGCTGATGCCTTCGGGGAAGATGCAGACGGCTTCGCCGCGGGCGAGTGCCGCGTCGACGTCGGCGAATGTTTCCTGGTTCCTGCCGACCACGGCGCCGTCCTGTTTTCTGTAGACCGGGATCGTGTTCGCCGCCTTGAGCAGCGGCGCAAACGGTCCCGCGAACAGTGTGGACTTGGCGAGAAACCGGATCGGCCGTCCGGCCGTCGCCATCACGAGGGCCGGGTCCAGCAAGGCATTCGGATGGTTCGGCAGGAGGATCAGTGGCCCTGCCGGTACCGCGCCGACCGCGTTGACCCGGTAGAAGATGTGCGCGATCGCAGCCGCGAGACGGTGAACGAACCCGGTTCCACGCGCCATCAGTGCACGGCAGCGATCTCGTTTTCCCCTGCCCGTGCCTCGCGCCGGCCCGCGTCCACATCGACCCGTGTCAGCAGCATCGCCCCGACGATGAAGAAGATCAGCACGGCGAGAATGGCCAGGCTGCCCTCGCCGCTGGACGAGACGACCGTCGCGAAGACCGCCGGACCGAGCACCCCGGCGTAGCGCTCGAAGACACCGAAGAATGCGAAGAACTCGGACGATTTCTGCCGGGGGATCATGCTTGCGAAGAGCGAGCGGCTGAGCGCCTGGGTGCCTCCCTGGACCAGGCCGACCAGGATTGCGAGCGCGAAGAAGTGAAACGCGCTCGTCA
>JACDBQ010000195.1 GCA_013694845.1 Acidobacteriota bacterium | reverse complement strand
AGTAGGGCGCGTGCGGTTCGAACAGGTGGACCCACAGAAAAAACGGTGCACGCGCTGCCACTACCCAGTTGCGTGCGCGGGCCAGGGTGTCGGCCCCTGGCCGTTCCGGGCCACTCATCTCATCGTCGTAAACCTCGAAGCCGGGGTTCAAACCGAAGCGGCGCTGCAGCACCACGGCGCTGACAAAGGCCGCGGTCGAGTAGCCCTGGGCCTGAAGCGTCCGGGGGAAGGTCGAGATGGACGGCGAGAGCGAGTACACCTGATTGTCACGCACGCCGTGACGCGGTGGATCGAGACTCGTCAGCAGCGACGCATGGGAGGGCAGGGTCAGTGGGCCAGCCGTAATGGCCTGGCTGAACCTGACTCCTTCCTGCTGTAACCGGTCCAGATGCGGAGTGACGGTGGCGCTGACCCGGTCGGCGCGGAGGGTGTCGATCGTCACGAGGATCATCGACCGCCGGGGGGGAACGTCCGCAGCCCCCCGCGAACAGCCGACCGCCAGCCACCCGGCTACACACGCCGCTGTCACGAGGAGCACGGTACGCACGGTGGGTGATGCCACGGAGGCCCGGTGCGGACTTCGCGAGAAATCCGCACCCGGGCCCGGTTAGAAGATCAGCTTGGCCGCGAACTGAAGCTCACGCGCCGGGAAGGCCTCGACCGACCGGCCGAAAGTCGGCGAGGCGAGGTTGCCGATCGGAATCCGGAGGTTGACGCGGTTGAACAGATTGAAGGCTTCCGCCCGGAACTGCAGCTTCCAGTCTCCGCGACTCGACAACCGGAAGTTCTTGAACAGCGACAGATCGGTGCTGGCGTAGCCAGGGCCTCGGTAGGCATTGCGTGGCAGATCGCCGAGAACGAACCCGGTAATCGGGAAGTCGGCGGCTTGGAAGATCCCCCTGATGTAGTCGTCGGTGCTGTTGGCAGGCGGGGTGGTGCCGAAGCTGGGTTGGTTCGGCCGATCGTTGCGCACGCCGTCGCCGTTGAAGTCTCCACCCGAGCCGAAGGCACGTGTGGTCGTCACCGAGAAAGGAAAACCACTCTGCAGCGAGGTGATCGCGTTGATCTGCCAGCCGCCGAGCAGGCTCCCCACCAGGCCGGGGGTATTGCGCAGGAACGGCAATTCCCACAGGAAGTTGGCGACGAACCGGTGCCGCACGTCGAAGTCGGACGGGCCGAACTCCAGATCCAGCGCCCTGGCGTCGACCGGCAATCCGCCGACCTGGACGTCGGAGCCGTTGTCTTCGGCGCGGCCGAGCGTGTAGGACACCTGTCCGGTGAAGCCCCTGGAATACCGGCGGTTCAGCTGCAGCTGCAGCGCGTGATACTCGGTCTCGGCCAGCATCGCGCGGAAATTGATGCCGCCGAATGTCGGGTTGAGACGGTCGAGCCGTCCGTCGAACAAATCGCCCCGCACCGTGTTGTAGTCGACCAGCCGTCCGAAGTTGCGCCCGGTGTTCCCGATGTAATTCGCTTCCATCACCAGGCTCCAGGGCAGCTCGAGCTGGGCGCCGGCAAACCAGTTGTAGGTGAAGGCGTCCTTGGTGTTCGGATCGGGCACGCGGAGAGACTGCTGCGAATTTCCGAACCGCGGGTTCCACCCGATGATGTTCCCCACGATCCCGAGGCCGGGCTGCACGCCGATATTGCGGTTGTCGCCTTCGATGGTCAACGGCTCGTTGCGCCGCGTACCGTCTGGATTGATCGGGCCGTAGGCAATGGGGACGCCCGCGTGGGCCGCCACGAACACCGGCGACGCCACGGTGAAGCTGTAGAACGGCGGGTTGAAGCGGATGTTGGTGATCGAGTTGTTGAACAGGCGGTCGTAGGCCAGCCCGAACCCGCCGCGGATCGCGAGCTTCCGATTGCCGAACGGATCCCACGACATACCCAGTCGCGGGGCGAAGTTGTTGAAGTCGTCGGGCACGACCTGATCCACCTGTCCGACGGTCGAGCTGGCGATCTGCGCGAAAATGTCGTCGCCCGGGCCAAGAATGATGTTGGTCAGCAGGTCATTGGCCTCGGTCGGCCGTCCGTACCACTCGTGCCGCAGGCCAAGGTTCAGCGTCAGCTTCGGGTGAATCTTCCAGTCGTCCTGCACGAAGAAGCCGCTCTCCCAGAACCGGAAGTTCCGGAGGTTGGGTGCGATCTGCCCGGTCGTGGGGTCGATGCCCAGGATGCTGATCGCCTGCACTTCGTCCTGCGCGAAATCGTGGATGCTGAAGAACTGCACTCCGGGTCGCCGCACCGCGAAATCGGAGTTGTCGCGGATGTGACGGACCTCTCCGCCGAACTTGATGCCGTGATTGCCCAGGCTCATCGACAACGTGTCCACCCAGTGGAACGTGTTCTGCGCGAACACCGCCGGGTTGGTGGCATTGTTGCCGAAACCGATCATCCCGTCGTCGAAGGTGATGTTTGGAACTCCCGGGTTGGTAGCTAGGAGTCCTCGCTTCCGGCGCGCGAAACCAAACTTGGCTTCATTGACCGTACGATCGGACAGGATCCAGGTGTGACCAACCGTGAGATTGTGCCCCTGCTCGGACACCGGCTGGTTGAACCCCGGGCGGATGATCGAGGTGTTGTCGGACGATTCGCGCTTGTCATTGATATATCGCGCCAGGATCCGCATGCCGCGGGCGATGTCGTAGTCCAGACGCCCGAGGAACTGGTCGCCGTCGATCGTCTCGTTGATCGGGATGGCCGCCGTCCCGATGTCTGGAATGCCGTCGAGCGTGCCCTGCAGGGCGTTTCGATAGAGCGTACCGCTGGTCGGCACGTAGTCCGGATTATTCACCACGCCCGGGGTGTTCAAGCGGCTGTCAGTTGCGAGTCCGGCGACAGGTTGACCGGTGTCACGGATATTGGAGGTCGGCGTGGGCGAGGCGAAATTCGTGAACAGGTAGTTCGCAATCGAATTCGGGAAGCGCTGGGCGACCAGCTGACGGAACTCGGGTGTTTCCACCGTTCTCAGCAGCGTCGTGCCGCGGGTGACTCTGAGCCCTTCATAGGACGAGAAGAAAAACATCTTGTCCCGTTTGATCGGGCCTCCCAGCGTGCCGCCAAACTGGTTGAATTTGAGCGGGTCCACGTCGCGGGCAAACACCGTGCGCGCGTCCAGCGAATCGTTGCGCAAGAACTCGAACGCCGTGCCATGAAAGATGTTGCTGCCCGACTTGGTGACGACGTTGACGACCGACGAACTGTTCCGGCCGAACTCGGCGGAGAAGTTGTTGGTCGAGACCCGGAACTCCTGGATCGTGTCGACGTTCGGATTGACCGCGACCCGCCCCGCTGTGAACTGATCGTTGTTATCGGTACCATCGAGCAGAAAATTGTTTGCCCGGTTGCGCTGGCCGTTGACGAACGCGCTGTTGCCGCCGGCTGACCCGCCGAGGACCGCGTTGCCAGGGTTGCTGGTCGCGCCCGGCTGCAGCTCGATCAGCTGCATGACGTTGCGGCCGTTGAGCGGCAGCTCGCTGACCCGCTTCTCGTCGACCAGATTCGAGATGCGCCCCTCCTCCGTGTTCACCAGGCTGGCCTGCGAGGAGACGTTCACCGTCTCGGATAGTTGTCCGACGGAGAGCTCGAAGTCCGCGCGCACCGTGTCCCCCACGGTAAGCAGCACGTCCGACTGCGAAACGGTCTTGAACCC
>JACDBQ010000629.1 GCA_013694845.1 Acidobacteriota bacterium | reverse complement strand
CGCACGGCCTGCCGGGCGCGCCCAGCGTTCATCGAAGGCTGAGCCGATTCTCCGTCCCCGATACTCGCTGGCGACCGCGTGCGCGGCGTCCTCGACGACGGCCAGGTCATGCCGGGCCGCGAGCGCGTAGATTCTCTCCAGATCGCACGCCTGCCCGCCGTAGTGGACCGGCATGATGGCGCGCGTTTTCGGCGTGATCGCTGCGGCCACGGCACCGGGATCGATGTTCAGATCCTCCCCGACGTCGACGAGGACCGGCGTTGCTCCCAGCTGAACGACCACGTTTGCCGTCGCACAGAAGGTGATCGTCGGGATGATCACTTCGTCGCCCGGACCGACGCCAAGCGCATGGAGGGCAATCTGAAGACCGGCCGTGCACGAGTTCATCGCCACCGCGTGCGGCGTGCCGATGTATTCGGCGAACGCCGCTTCGAAGCGCTTGACCTTCGGCCCCATCGTGATCCAGCCGGAGCGCAGCGAATCGACGACCTCGGCGATCTCCGCTTCGCCGATCGACGGCAGCGCGAACGGAAGGAAGGTTTTTCGGGCGGCGCCGGCGAGGGTGGAAGTTGCGGTCATGGTTCGATCACTCGTCGGAAGGAAAGGGAACCTGCGGCCAGCCGGAACCCGCTGCGTTCATAGAGTCGCGCGGCAGCGACGTTGCGAAGCTGCGTCCCGACCTCGACTGCTGCAGCCTCCTGACGGCCGAACCACTGCGCAGCGGCGGCGATCAGTGCCCGGCCCACTCCCCGGCCGCGCACCGTCTGGCTGGAAGCAATAAGGGGGATTGTACCCGTTGGCCGCCGCAGATGGACAGCGGTGTCGGCCAGTATCCGGCACGCGATGAAGCCGACGGGCTCATTCCCGTCGGCCGCCACGATCGTCGTGTCCGCTGCCGACCCTTCGCAGCACGCGGCTGCCCAGGCACGGTAAACGTCACGGGCCCGTTCCGCCGGCACGGACGGGTCGGTGTGGAACCGGCCATCGCGGAAGGCCCAGGCGGCGAGCTCGACGATCCGGTCCACGTCGGCTGCCGTCGCCGCGCGAAGCTCGAAGGAGCCGACCGGGAGACCTGCGGGCAACTCCGCCAGGGTCGCAAAGAACGTGATCAGGGCATCCACGTTGAGGAACGCGCTCGACTCCAGGGCGTGAATCACCGCATCGTCTGCGGCGTCGACCCGGATGCTGACGTGTCGCAGCCCCCGCCGACCCGCGTCGCGAGTGGCGGCCGCGAGCAGGGCGTCGGCGGCATCCCGACTCTCGCCATACGAGCCGTTCACGAGGAGCTCCACCCGCGCGGCCGGCATCGCCAGCACCCGCGAGTCCCACTCGAGCGGAAGCAACGTCGCGAATCCGGCGAGCCGTCCGTCGCTCATCGCGGACCACGTGACAGCTCCGGCGTCCTCCACTCCGCGCTGCACGCGGCCGACAACCAGGTCGTCGAGACCGTCGGTCGAGCCGGTCACTCCCCACCGGTGGGGCTTGAAAGGCCAGGTGGTCAGAAACTGCCGGAGCTGCGGGCGCGCCGGCGCGGAGACGTCAATCTCGAGGTGGGACATTGCCCTCCGGAGGCGATGGCTTCGCAAAGACTCCTCGCGCGCCGAGCACGCCTGGGACGGTGCGGGCGAGGATGAGCAGATCCTGCCGGAAGCTCAGGGACGTTACATATTCCACGTCGAGTGCGCGCCGGTCTTTCCACGGAAGGTCGTTACGGCCGCTCACCTGCGCGAGCCCGGTGATGCCCGGGCGCACCTGCAGACGGCGGCGATCGAGCTCACTGTAGTGGCGCACCTGGTCCGGCAGCTCCGGACGCGGACCAACCAGGCTCATGTCGCCTCGAAGCACGTTCCACAGCTGGGGCAGTTCGTCGAGGCTGGTGCGTCGGAGCCAGCGTCCGATCGGCGTGATCCGGGAGTCGCCCGCCCCCGAATACGTCGATCCGTCGGCGTTGCGGAGGTCCGGCGCGCCCACGCGCATCGTGCGGAACTTGAACATCTCGAACGCGCCGCCGTCGACGCCCAGCCGCGCACTGCGGTAGAGCGCCGGGCCCGGCCCGGCGGCGCGGATGGCGAGCGCGATTCCGGCCAGGACCGGCGACAGCACGACGAGTGCGCTTCCGGAAACGCAGATGTCGAGCACGCGTTTCAGGGAGAGATAGTTCATGTGTGGCCGCCCGCGGGTCAGAACGCGAGCCTCGGCATCGGCGCCGCGCCGTAACCGTGCAGGCTGGATGTCTCCGGCTCCGCGCGCGTGGCGCGAATGATGAC
>JACDBQ010000611.1 GCA_013694845.1 Acidobacteriota bacterium | reverse complement strand
GAGCGGCCGGCGTTTCGTACGCCGGGCGCGAGAAGACCAGGCGCGAGGTCGCCACGAACTCGGAATCTTCTTCACCGAGCTCAGACAGGATACTGTCGATTTCGGCTGACGCCCCCTCCGGCGACTCTCCAGCGATCGTGCGGCGTTCCATCTGCAATCGGCATCGGTCCGGATAGCTGCTCCATTCGCGGCCGCCGTCCACCACCGAAGCGTGCAGCGACGCCGTGCCCATCATGGGATGCGGCGGGCGTTCCTGCAGGGCCCGATCGAGCGCTTCCAGGCGGGCCAGCACGCGACCCATTCGAAGGATGGCATCGCGTCCATCTTTGGGACGGCTGCCGTGCGCGGCCCGGCCCGACGTCTCGATCTCGAACCAGGCAAATCCCTTGTGGCCGACTCCGATCTGAAGGTCGGTCGGCTCGGTCACGACGGCGGCATCGGCGTTCCAGTCGCGGACGAGGGCGTCGGCGCCGAGACTGGCGAACTCCTCATCGATGATTGCGGCGACGATGAGGCGCCCCTGCCGCGGCCGCCGATCGCGCAGCACGCGCGCCGCATCGACCATCGCCGCGACACCGCTCTTCATGTCCTGCGAGCCCCGTCCGTAGAGGCGGCCGTCGCGGATGGCCGCCGAGAACGGCTCCGTCATGCCGTCCACGCCGACCGTATCGGTGTGGCCACAGAACATCAGCGAGCGACCCGGGGCGCCCGAATCCAGAATACCGACGACGTTGGGACGACCGGGCGCAACCTCCTGGACGTGCACGTCGAGTCCGAGCGATCGCATGTGCGCGGCGAGAGCCGCGGCAACCTGTGACTCGCCGGCTGCTCCCGGCACGAGCGACGGGTTCACCGAATCAATGGCGACGAGCTGCTGCAGGAGCTGGATGCACGGGTCATTCATGTGGATACGGCATGTTGGATACGGCATGAGAACACGGCAGGTGAGTGGGGCCGCCTGTATTATGACCGCAATGGATCTGCGAGCCGGAACCGCGGTCATCACCGGCGCCTCGTCGGGCATCGGCCTCGCGTGCGCCGAGCATCTCGCGCGTGCCGGCCTCAACGTGGTACTCGGCGCCCGGCGTGCCGACCTGCTCGATGCCGCGGTGAGCCGCATCCGCTCGACCGGCGGAGGGGCAGAGGCAATCGTCATGGACGTCACGCGCGAAGAGGACGTCGCGCGCCTGGTGAACCGGGCACGCGAAGCGTTCGGCGCGCTCGACGTCATGATTTGCAACGCCGGCTTCGGCTACTACGGTGGCGTGGAAGAGACGCCTACCGAGGTCATGCGCCGCATGATGGACGTCAACTTCATGGGCACGTACTACGGGGCCCGGGTTGCACTGCCGATGTTCCGCGCGCAACAACACGGACACCTCATCTTCGTGTCATCGATCGTCGGGCAGCGGGGTATCGCACAGATGAGCGGATACAGCGCCACCAAGGCGGCGCAAGTCGGCTTTGCCGAGTCGCTCAGGACTGAGTTCCTCGGGACCGGCATCCACGTCTCCGTCGTCTACCCGGTCTCCACTGAGACCGGGTTCCGAGATGCGATGACACGCGACTACGGACATGCGGTCGCGGGCCTGGGCCCGAAGCAGTCGCCAGACGACGTGGCGCGAGCGATCGTGGCCTGCATCCGCCGGCCGCGGCCGGAAGTGTATCCGCATCGGATGTCGAAGGTCCTGGCGGTCGTGAATGCCATGGCTCCGGCACTCGCGGACCGGCTGGTGCGGAAGTACGGCCGGCGCAGGAGCGGCACGGTGTGACCGAGACGGCGCTGGCCATAGTCCACAGAGTCAGCGAGGCCGGCGGACGCGCGCTGATCGTCGGGGGATGGGTCCGCGACCGGTTGATGGGACGTCGGTCAAAGGACATCGACATCGAAGTGTACGGACTGCCGGCTGAACGGCTCCGGGCGGTGCTCGAGGGGATAGGGCCTGTCAACGCCGTCGGGGAGAGCTTCACGGTGTACAAGGTCGCGGACGTCGATGTGGCGCTGCCGCGACGCGAATCGAAGACTGGCAGAGGGCATACGGGATTCGACGTCCACGGCGATCCCGGTCTCTCGCCAATGGACGCTGCACGGCGTCGCGATTTCACCATCAACTCCGTCGCGTGGGATCCCCTGACCGACGAATACGTCGATCCATTCGACGGCCGCCGAGACATCCAGCGCAGACGCCTGCAGGCAGTCGACGCGAGCACGTTTCCGGAAGACAGCCTTCGAGTCCTTCGCGCCGTGCAGTTCGCCGCGCGATTCGAGTTCGAGCTGGATCCGGCTACCGCCGCGCTGTGCCGTGCGATCCCGCTCGACGACCTGCCGTCCGAGCGGGTGTGGGGGGAAATCGAGAAACTGCTTCTGCAGGCGCGTCGTCCGTCGATCGGCTTCGGCGTGGCGTTGCAGCTTGGCGTCATCGAGCGGCTCTTCCCGGAGCTGAACGCGCTCGTGGGTTGCCCCCAGGAACCTGAATGGCACCCGGAGGGAGATGTCTGGGTTCACACGCTGATGGTCATCGACGAAGCTCGAACGCGCATCGACGACCTGGATCATGCCCGGCAAGTGGCCGTCATGCTCGGGGCCGTCTGTCACGACCTGGGCAAGCCATCCACGACCGCCTTCTCCGAAGGACGCATCCGGTCGATCAATCACGAGCAGGCCGGGGTCGAGCCGGCAACCGCGGTCCTCGACCGGTTGAATGTCCATACGCTCGGCGGGTTCGACGTGCGCAAGCAGGTGGTGGGGATCACTGCGCATCATCTCAAGCCAGGCATGTTCGCCAGGTCGAAGACGCCTGTCTCGGACGGCGCCTTTCGACGGCTCGCGCAGAAGGTCGACCTCGAGCTCCTCGCGCGCGTGGCGAAGTCAGACTGCATGGGCAGAGGTGGCGGTTTCGATTGTTCGTCGATGGATGGGTTTCTGGAGCGCGCGCACCAGCTCGGGGTCGAGCACGCGCCGCCCCCGCCGCTCGTGCTCGGGCGTCATCTGCTGTCTCTGGGCGTGCCGCCCGGCCCGCGCATGGGCGAGATCCTCCGGGCGATTTACGAGCGGCAGCTGGATGGGGGGATCACGACGGTCGAGGAAGGCATCGCCGTCGCCCGCGAGTACAATCCACGCTGATGCCCCGATCGATCCGCGCGGTGCTGATGCTGGCTTCAGCGCTCTTCCTGACCGCCAGTGCGCATGCGCAGGATCCGACCGTGCAACCGGTGCTCGACGAACCGATCGGGCGCTTCGTCATCGATGCGCGCGGCCTGCTCGCCCGGTTCAAGGCGAACGCCGCCATCGCCGAGTCGCTCGGGGTCGAAGCAGCGGACCTTCCCACGCGGGGTCTCGGGCTGGTCGTCGGCGCGCACCTCTATCCCCTCCGCAAGCGCAATTTCGCTCTCGGCGTAGGTGGCGAAGTCCTGCTGCGCGCGCGTGCCGCCCGCACCAGGCCATCGACCGTGGTGGGGGGACCCGACGGTCCGACGGTGGTCACGAAGATGACGGGCTTTGCCCCGCAAGTCTCGTTGAACTTCGGTAAACGGGACGGCTGGAGCTACCTGAGCGCAGGAATCGGACGAGGCGCGTTCGTGTCCGAGCTGGACGACAGCCCGTTCGAAGATCCGGACCCGAGCCCAAGGGCGATCAATTACGGCGGCGGCGCCCGCTGGTTTGCCAGGAAGCACGTCGCCTTCACGTTCGATCTGCGCTTCTACAAGCTGGGGCTGCAGGACAAAACGCTCGAACGGCCGGCGTTTCCTGCGATGACAGTCATGGTCTTCAGTGCGGGGGTGGGGGTTAGATAAGAAGGAACCTACCCTCGGCGTCTCCACTCCTCGAACAGACGCGCAGCGTTACCTGCCACCGAGTGGAGTGACGGATTCCAGCCGAGAGCTCTCGCTCGGGGACTTCGGACGATCTGGTCCAGGGCCAGCGCTTCGGCGTATGGGCCCATCTTCTGCTTCGCCTCCGGGAGCGGCACGTGCCTGACACTCGGCTGCGTCTTGGCGTGCTCGCTCAGCGCGGCGACGATCTGGTTCACGGTCTCGTCGCCCTCGTCATTCGCGTGGTAGACACCCGAGGCGTCTCGATTCGTCGCGACGCGCACGTAGAGATCGGCCAGGTCTCGATCGTAGACGAGCGGCCAGTGGTTGTCGCCGGCGCCGATGACGCGGATGAGGCTGTTCGAGGCATCCTTCAGCAGATCGCCGACCATCCCGCGGGTGCCGCCGTAGACGACGCCGGGGCGAATGACGATCGGCCGCCAGCCGGCGGTCGCCGCATCCAGCACCCGTGCCTCGTGCGCCGGTCGCCACGACACCAGCTCGATCGGTCGCAACGCCGCCGTTTCGTCCACCGCCGACGGCGCCGGACCGAGGACCCACACACCCGACGTGTAAATGAGGAAGCGTCCCGGGCCTCGCGGGCTGGCAAGCACGGTGTCGAGGGTCGTGGCATCCACCTGCACACCGCGGGGTGAATACTCGTAGGCAGTGAGCACGACGCCGTCCGCAGCCGCGGCGGCATCGGCGTAGGTTTTTGGATCCGACGCGTCGCCGAGCACCGGCGTCGCGCCGCGCGCCTGCGCCTGCCCCGCCTTCTCACTGTTCCGCA
Organism: Acidobacteriota bacterium; assembly: GCA_013694845.1. Taxonomy (GTDB): domain Bacteria; phylum Acidobacteriota; class Vicinamibacteria; order Vicinamibacterales; family 2-12-FULL-66-21; genus JACDCA01. The sequence goes on along the minus strand of JACDBQ010000611.1, from coordinate 3,283 downwards.
CGAGCGCATCGACGTGATGCCCGGCCCTCACGAACGCATCCAGCACCGCCGCCCCGATGTAACCCGTCCCGCCGGTCAGAAAAATCCGCATTCAACCCTTCGACCTTGAACCCTTACGTCAGCATTCGACATTCAGCATTCAGCGTTGCAGGCGTCAGCTCAAATATCCCAGATCCTTTCCTGCTGATCGTAGAACGTGATCAACCCGTCTTCACTGACCTTCAACACGGCGCCATGACGGCCAGCCGCCATCGCGGCGGTCGTTCGCGCGCCCTCGACGGCGAGATTCGAGTGGGGCTCCGGTGGCTCCCGGTGGAGCAGGATCGCGCCGACCGCGAGCAGTCGTCCCTGGTTATCCATCACGGTCGCGCCGTCCGTGCGGGCCAGCCCCTCGAGCACCGCCGGATCCAGGTCGGTGGCGGTGCGCCCGCGCAGCATGTGCATCAGCTGTGCGCGGGTCGGGACTTCGTCCGCAGACATCCGCATGATATCGAGCTGATCACCAGGCGCGACCAGCAACGGCAACGAGGTCCGCGCCTCGCGCAGAACCACGAACAGCGCTCCCTCTCGCAGATCGGCGAGATCGAGCGCCGTCTGGAACAGTCGCTCGGCCAGGGCAGCATTCCCGACCGCCATCGCCCACATGTCGTACTTCGCCTGGATGTCGAGCAGGTGCCACTTCGCGTTCCTGAAGCTGAACACCTGCCGGCCTTCCGCGAACAGCTTGATCTCGTGGGTCGGACTCAACACGATCGCGATGTTGCGATTGCCCAGCGTCGAAAGTGCGTGCGAGCGGTAGGCCACGCCGCAGGGCACCTCGAGCGTCGCCGGCTGCGGGTAGCGCTCGATCTCCACGATGTCGAGAACGGCGCCGCTGCGGTTGACGAGAAACAGCGTACGCAAGCCGTCGCACAAGCGATAGAAACTCTTGATGCCGGTCAGGGCCTGGGTATAACGGTACTCGCTCCCGGGGGTCTTCAGGTGCGGCCTGACCGGATCGGCTTCCCCTTCGAGCAACAGCACGCCCGAGGAAATGGCTCGGTTCTCATAACTCGAGAGCGCCGCCACGCGCAGCACTTCGATCGCCGTCGCGACGAGGTCGGCGCGGGTCTGGGTCCCGTCGCCGTAGACGGCCGCATCCACCAGGGCGCCCACGTAACGGTCTTCGATCGCGCCGCGGAACAGATCGCCGCGCTCGAGCATCTGCTTCGGATCGAAGATCGCGCGGTACCGGGCCGCCAGCACCGTCCCGATCGCACGTGCCATCCGCACCTCGTGCTCGGTGAACGGACGTCTGGCCGGCACGTGGAGCACGTGCCTGGTGCCGAACCATCGAATCGACAGCACCGACGGGTCGTGCGTGGGCTCGATCGCCAGGCGCCCGTCAGAAGACAGCGAGGGAATCGGCTCCGTCTCGAAGGTGGCGCGGCCGAAGAACTGCCGCAACGCCCCCTGGAGCAGGTTGTCGTAGAGCGCGCTGGCAGCGAAGACCGGCGGAAGGACCATGGGAGTTTTCCATCATAATTCAGCGCATGGTGCGGCGCACGCTTCTCGATTTCTTCGAGGACTGGTCGCGGATCGAAGGGGACTTCGTCGTTTACGACGATGGTTATCGCGTCTGGACGTTCACCTACGCTGAAATCGCCGCCGCCTCGCGGACATTTGCTGCCCGGCTCCGCGAGGCCGGCATCGGCCGGGACGAAAGAATCGTTCTCTGGAGCGAGAACCGCGGAGAGTGGCTCGCCGTTCTTTGGGGATCGCTGCTTCAGGGTGTCATTCTCGTGCCGGTCGACTACCGATCACCTGCCGAGCTGGTGCGCCGCATCGCCGAGATCGTCGATGCCAGGGCCATTGTCACGGGAGACGCGGTGCCGCCAATCGCGACGACACGGCCGCACTGGCACGTCCGCGACGCTCGCCACGCCGGCGCGCCCGGCGCGATCGACGTCGCTGCGGGCGGCGGCACGGCGGCGCAGACCGCCGAGATCATCTTCACTTCGGGCGCGACCGCCGATCCGAAGGGCGTCGTCCTGACCCACAAGAACATCCTCGCGAACGTGGTCCCCATCGAGCGCGAGATCGGGAAATACCGGCGCTATGCGAGGCCGTTTGCGCCAATCAGGTTTTTGAACCTCCTGCCTCTCAGTCACATGTTCGGCCAGTCGATGGCCACCTTCATCCCGCCGATGCTCGGCGGCATCGTCGTGTTCACGCGGAGCTTCTCTCCGCCGGAAATCGTCCGCCAGATCCACGACCGCAGAATCTCGATACTCGTGTGCGTCCCGAAAATGCTCGAAGTCCTGCGCGATCACGTGGTCAGGACCGTCCCAGAGGCGGCCGACGCGCCACCTGCCGGTCTGCACTGGACGCGGAAGTGGTGGCTCCATCGACGGGTGCACCGGCTGTTCGGATTCAAGTTCTGGGCATTCGTCGTCGGCGCCGCGCCGCTTGATCCCGAGCTCGAGGCGTTCTGGAGGGACCGCGGGTTTCTTGTCGTCCAGGGATATGGCCTTACCGAGACGGCCCCAGTCGTTACCTTGAATCACCCGCTCCACGGCTCCCATGGCGCTGTCGGCAAGCCGATAGCCGGTGTCGAAGTGAAGATCGCCGACGACGGCGAGATCCTGGTGCGCGGCGACAACGTCACGGGCGGCTACTACAACGCTCCCGAAGAAACCAACAGCGCGTTCCGTGACGGGTGGTTCCACACCGGTGATATCGGCGAGCTCGACGCGGGAGGGCACCTCCGTATCCGGGGACGCAAGAAAGAAATGATCGTCACCCCGGAGGGCCTCAACGTCTTTCCGGAGGACGTCGAGCGCGTGCTGAACGCACTACCAGGCGTGCGTGAGTCGGCGGTCGTCGGCGGGCCGGTCGCGGGAGGAACCCGCACGACGGAGCGGGTGCAGGCCATTTTGGTGACCGATCCCGGTGTGGACGTGGACACGGTCGTCAGACAGGCAAACGCGCAGCTGCTGGACCACCAGAAGATCCGGGCGACGGCCGTCTGGCAGGGAGAGCTTCCGCGGACGGAGGGGACGCGCAAGCTGAAACGCCGCGAGTTGAAGGCGTGGCTGGCCGGGCAGATCTCCGTGACGCCGGCATCATCGAGTGGAAGCGGCATGGCGGCGGTCCTCCAGCGCTTCGCGCCCGGCCGTGCGATCACCCCGCCTACGACGATCGAGGAGCTCGGGCTGAGCTCCCTCGAACGTGTCGAACTCATGCTGGCGATAGAAGAGACATTCGACGTGACGGTGGACGAAACACGCTTTGCCGCGGCCAC
>JACDBQ010000589.1 GCA_013694845.1 Acidobacteriota bacterium | reverse complement strand
GACCCCGAGCGCCAGGGGCAGGGCCACGCCGAGTCGGCGCATCGTGCCGACCGCCATCGACATGTTGATGTAGTAGATCGCTGCCGCGAAGAGGACGATCCCGACCGCGAGCGCAGTCCAGCGAACGGCATTCGCCCTTCCGCGTGTCATGCGTGTTCGGGCTCCACCGCGCCGAAGAGCGATTCGGCGACCTCCACGTCGGTCACCGTATCGACATCGCACCAGGCCGCGGCGCCGATGTCGACGCCTTTCATCAGCCTGCGGGCCGCCAGGCGCTGCACGCCGGCGCTCAGGGTCGTCTCGCCCGAGCGCGCCGCATCTTCGAGTGCCGCGAACAAGGCGGGAGTGAAGACGAAGAGGCCTGTGTCGAGCGCGTCCCAGTGACGAAGCGCTTTGCCGATCGCGACAATCCGGTCACCCGCCAGCTGGACCTTCGTGGCTTCTTCGGCGATGACCGGATCAACGTCGCTGCTGCTGTCGATCGCGAGGATCGAGTCGCCGGCCGCGACCTCGAGCGTCGCCATGCGGCGCAGCACGGATGACTCGAACAGGTGGTCCCCCATCAGCAGGGCGAAGCGCCGGTCCTCGCAGAGTGTCCGGGCCTGCAGGGCCGAGACGCCGTTTTCGAGATGCCAGTCAGGGTTGTAGGTGAATCGGACCGTGGCTTTCGTGATCCGGTGTCGCTCGATCGTCTCGCGAACCCGCTCGGCTTCGTAGCCGAGCACGACATTGAGCGTCGGAATGCCGGCAGCCGCTGCGGTCTCGAGGGTCCGGACAATGAGCGGCTGCCCCAGCACCGGGTGTAGCAACTTGGAGTGGTGGTGTGAGTTCTTGAATCGGTCGCCATTGCCGGCGGCCAGGATGACGGCGTCCCTGACTGGGACGGACGAAGGTGAACTCACACACGACCTCGAATCTGACGGGTGAAAAGCCGAGCTTACCAGTCATTGGACGCAACGATTCGTCCTGACGTTTCACGGGTCTCCGCCTGCCGGGCCGTGCCAACCAGAAAGGCGATAAAAGCCGCAGGTGCGGCTCACAAGAGCATATCCGCTGTTGGGCCATGCAACAGCAGTGCTCAGTCGCTCGGACTGAGTCAACGGCCTCGGACGAGCAGTCCCCCCCCAACCAGGGCCCAGACGCCCATCCGGGCCTTCCGGACGACAGCCAGGATCACCCCGGGGTCGATGCCGAGCCCGAGGATTGCGGTGACCGCTCCCGAACCCGCCTCGCCGACACCAAGCTGGAAAGGGATGAATTTGAATGCCACCGTGATGAGCCGGTGCGCCGTTTCCAGGATGAACGACTCGACCAGCAGGGGCGGCCGGCCAAGGATCATCCAGAGCGCCAGATAGGTCTCGAGCACTCCGAAGGCATGAAAGGAGATCTCGAGCAGGATCACCGGCATCACGGCCCCGCGTCGGCGGCCCGCGAACGAGTAGACCTCGCTCTCGAGGGCGCGTACGCGTTCGACCTTGGAATCCAGCCTGGTGCCGGGGCGGCTCACCAGCGGGAGCCAGCGGCTGATGAGGGCGGGCCGGCGCCACAGAACGCCGAAGCTGACGGCGAGGAGCGCGACGATCAGCCCTACAGCCAGTTCGCTGAACCCCCGCAACCCCGCATCCAGGTCGAAGGCCAACAGCAGCGCGATGGTCCCTGCTGCGATCATCGCCGCCGTGGACAGCGTGTAGAAGATATTCTCGACTGCCAGCGCGGTGAGCGCCGGCTGCATCGGCAGGTGCGGGCGGAGGAACGCCGCCTTGGCCGGTTCCCCGACGAGCGGGCCGAGCGGTGTGACGTTGCCGACCGCGTCCCCGGCCAGGACGGCGGCCAACGCGTGGCGCACGGGCAGCCTGTGCGGCGGGTCGATGCAGATGCTCCACGCCCACGCGCGAACCAGGAAGCGGAGACCGCCGAGCGCAATGATGACGGGAAACATCCATCCGACGTTGAGGATGCCAGCCCAGATCTGAGCGGGACCGATCTTCCAGACAAAGGCCGCGAAGACGGCGATTCCCGCCGCCACGCTGAGCGCGCCGGAGGAGGTCAGCCATCCGCGCGCCCGAAGGTGACTCACGGCGCCATCATATAATCGGCGGGGCATGCTCCCCGCCTTCTTACAGACACCAGCGGCCGCGATCCTCCTGCTGGGCGGCCTGCTGGCGTGCTTCGCGGGTTATCGCATCTTTCGCGTGGTGCTGGGCATCTACGGCTTCATTCTCGGCGCGTTGCTCGCCACCAGTATCGTGGGGACCGAGAACACCGTCTGGACCGTGGCCGCGTCGATCGCCGGCGGCCTCGGCGGCGCGCTGCTGTTGATCGCGGCGTATTTCGTCGGCGTCGCCCTGATCGGGGCGGGGCTCGGCGCGATGGCGGCGAACCTCGTCTGGGCCGCTATCGGCGGCGAGCCGCACGTGCTCGTGGTGATCGTGCTGGCCATCGGCGGGGCGCTGGCGGCGCTTGCGTTGCAGCGCTACGTGATCATCGTCGCGACGTCGTTCGGCGGTGCTCAGACGGTCGTCGTCGGTGCGGCGGCGCTGATGGGCAACCGAACGGCGGCCGACACCGCGGCGCGCACGGTCTACAGCGTGTATCCCCTCAACCCGATGCCCGGGACGACCATGGACCTGGTCGCCGCGTTGGTGCTGGGTATCGTCGGCGCCCTGGTGCAACTGTTCGTCACAGCTAAAGGCAAGAAATAGGAGCGTTCAAAGATGGCTGCGTTTTCGAGATCGGTGACGGTGGACTGGTCGGGTTCGATCATGGAGGGCAAAGGGATCGCCAAGGCATCGACCGGGGCGTTCAGCCTGCCGGTGACGTTTCCGTCGCGCGTCGGGGAGCCGGCGGGCACGACGAGCCCGGAGGAGCTCATGGCGGCTTCGCATGCGTCGTGCTTTGCGATGGCGCTGAACGGGACGCTCGGCCGCAAAGGCGGCTCGGCCTCACGCACGCTGGTGACGGCGACGATCACCGCCGACAAGGGTGAGGCCGGGATCACGCTGACCACATCCAAGCTGCACGTGGTGGCTGAAGGGGTTCAGGGG
>JACDBQ010000184.1 GCA_013694845.1 Acidobacteriota bacterium | reverse complement strand
GTGAACAATTTTCGGATTTGAGCATCCGGTCAAAATCGGAGTGTATGTATCCAGTAAACTAAGCTGCCTGAAGAAGTTACCGCCGTGAGCAGCTTCGTCGGAGTATCGCTTTCGAAGAATCTGCGCCCTGGAAAATGCACTGCACATGCGTTGCCCCGTGCTACGAAGCGTCTCCAAACAGCCTTCGGCAAGCAGCCCGTCCTGCGACGTGTTCAGTTGGGCGGTGGAAGCCGTCGAGCCGTCGAGCAAAGGAATTCAGTCCGTAGCCCGCGTGACAAGCCGATCACCTGCGCATTCCCACAACGGAAGCGTAGCGGGGGTCGTAGATATCGCGCCCGACGGGTGTCGGTCACGAACTCGGCGCACGTCCGGTTCGAGAAGTTGAGCACGTAGCGGCCCATCTGGAGCAGGCGCTCGAACTGCCGCTTTTCGAGGTGCCTCAGATCGCAAATGTCATCAATTCCCGCCTTTGTCGGTATCCTCGATTCCGGCCTCACCGTTCGGCGCCGAAGCTGGAGCCGCGTCCTTCATCCGCCGCCTGATCATCCGGAAGACGTCGACGCGCGACATGCGCCGGTCGCTGAAGCCGCGTTCCTTCGTCATCGTGCGCCATAGAGGCGATGCCGGTTGCGCGGCAATTCCCGCGGCCTCCACGTACGCGTCGAGGTATCTCTCCGCCGTGTGACCCACAGGCACGTCGCGCAGCGCCCCGCCCCTCTCGCGCAGCCGTAGCTGCTTGTGCCCGTCATCGCGGAAATAGTCTCCTGCGTCCATCGCGACCACGGACGACACCCGTGGCCCGGTGCAGGCAATGACGCTGAGCAGCGCGCGATCGCGCACGGCCGAACGGTCCGATTCGCGGATCGACTCCAGAAGCACGCGGGCTTCCAACGGCCGAAGCGGCGGCGTCCTGGTGTTATTGCGCGCCCCTTGCTGCGGCGGCCGCACCGCGGCCGAGGGGTTCACCGGCAAGACGCCGCCAACGATCAAGTGATCGAAGAGCAGCCGGATTGCGGCGAGGTGCTGTTTCACGGTCCGGGTCGCGTATTCGCGCTGCATCTGCTTGATGTACGCGCGCACCACGAACGGCGTGATGTCGGTGAGGCCCAGGTTGCGGTCATCGCACCAGTCCGCAAACCGCATCACGGCCGCCTCATAGGCCTGCCGCGTGTTCGTGTTGCGGATGCCGTTTAGGAACCCGAGCGTGAGTCGTTCCGCGTCCGGGCCGGCGCGGCGGATGATGTCCGGGAGGCCGTCCTTCTGCGAGGTATCTGGCGGCGCAATCATTCCATCGTCCGGCGGCGCAGCCGGCGCCTCAATCCCGGGAACCGCCACCGCAGGACGCGGCGGGAGATCGGGCGGCACGACCGTGGTCAGCACCAGAATCAGCGCCGCGACGGCGTTGTGTATTAGCTCCTTGGCGGGATCCTCCGCCGCCTTGTCGAGCAGCCACAGGAACAGGAAGAGCAGATAACCATTGATATGCGAGCGCGCTTCCACGGGAGCCGCCGCATTGACGGCCTGCGCTTCCGCGACCAGAGCTTCAACGTCCTCAATGCCCGCATCCGGATCGTTCGCGACGGACTCCGCATGGTCTCGGAACCGCTGAACGGCGTCGACCAGGTCGGCGCTCAGGGTTCCGCCGAGAAGACTCGAATCCAGCGCCGGAAAGACTGGCATCGACAGGCGCACCGATTCGGCGATGCGCTGCATATCCGCAAATGCGTTGGTCGGCACCAGCTTCGTCAGGTCGCCGAAGCGGTCGAACGTCGCACGCCAGCGTTCGGTCAGTTCGGAGATGCGCCTCCCTTCATCGACGACGCCGCTCAGGGCCATCGTTTTGCCGAGGGTCTCCGCGAGTTGCATCTGCGGAAGGTGAACCTGGCTCGCTAGTTCCAGCGCCGGGCCATTGACCTGGAATGCCTCGCTTATCCGCCGGATTGCGTCCTGCTGCTTCTGCGCCGCCTCGATGAGCGGCCCCGTCGCATCTTTATAACGACGCGCCGCCTCGAGCATCGGGCGCATGGCCTCCTCGTACTGTCGGGCCGATTCGAGGAACGGCCGCATCAGCTCCTCGTGCCGACAGGCGAGTTCGATCGCCGGCTGCATGTCGCCGACGAGCCGCAATCGGTCGGCGCTGAGGCTGGTCAGCGCGTTGAAGCCCGTGAAGTGCCTCAAGATGTCGTTCACAGCCCCAGCATAGCCCGATCCGACGTAACATAAACAAATTATGTAGCTCCAATGGTCGGTCGCTATCGTTTTCGCAAATTGTAAGATCCCCATGCCGTGCGCTAATGCAGCGTTGCCGTGACAAACGGTCCGCGCCGTCTCCACAGCCTAGACGTTTTTGCTGCGAGCTGACGCCGCGCGTCCGATGACGGCACCGCGGGTTTGGAGAGCCGATGGGAAAGGTAACCCGATCGTGTTGAAGCACGACGCTGCCCTGCAATGCGCAGCCTTCAGTCCGAACGGTACTCACGTGCTGACGGCATCGAATGGGACCGCACGAATCTGGCGCGCTGACGGGTCGGGCGAGCCGCTGCTGTTCGAAGGCCATGATTCACGCGTCACAAAAGCGGTGTTTAGCCCGGACGGGACACGGATCGCCACGGCGAGCTGGGACAAGGCCGTGCGCATCTGGAATGCAGACCGGACCGGTCGTGAAGGTGCTGCAGGGCCATATAGACCACGTAACCGACGTGGCGCTCACGGCCGTCGAACCCGACACGGCCAGATTTCTTGCCGCTCACCCATCGCTTGCGCGTGCCCTCGTTGAGGGAGATCGCCGGGTCTTCGCCGCGTATGCTTCGTCGCTCCTCGTACGCGGCGGCAGTGTCGTCGTTCCGGGCGGTCGGCTGTGCGACCCGATGTGGCAACGCATCGTGGGAAAAAGCCCGCAACAGGCGGAGGCTCTTATTCGGCGCGTTTTCACCGAGGATTATGGCCGACTCGCCTATTTTTACGCCGCGATGGATGCGTTGCCCGAGTCTACCGCCCGTTTGTTTTTCCGTGCGGATAGATTGCCCTCTTCGCGCCCGATTCTTTTGGGGCTTCGCAATCCCGTGGAAAGTCTTGTGTTAGCATCCGCGCATCAGCGATTTTGGACACTTGGCCGCCGGCCGGTCGTTTTCTGCTGGCTGCTGACGGGTCGCGGTCGACAGGGAATCCGATCAAATCTAGCCAGGGCGCGATGAGCGACGTGATGGGCCGGTTATCGAGCGCCCTGACGGCTCGCTACCACCTCGAACGACAGATCGGCGAG
>JACDBQ010000180.1 GCA_013694845.1 Acidobacteriota bacterium | reverse complement strand
GCTCGCCGGTGCTGAGGCGCGCAGCTCGACCACCCTTCCGCGCAGCTCCGCCGCCTCGAGTGCCGCCGCATGCGCGTCGGCCGCGCCAAAGTACATGCTGTTGGTCCAGTCGTAGACCTGCCGCATGCTGACGGCAGGAGTCTTGACTCGCGGATCCTGCTTGACCTCGATCGGCTGCGAGTAGCGCTTCCCGTTCACCGACAGGGTCATCGTGTACGTGCCCGGCGCAACCCATGGCGTCGTCGGCGCAGGCGCCGTGTTGTAAGGAATCGCCTGGATCGGTAATCCGCCGCCGCGCCCGCCGCCGGCTCCCCCGCCGGGCGGATTTGGCAGGGGCTGATGGTGAATGTCCCAGACGAAACGGTGCAGACCCGGGGCGGTTGAGAGCGCCTTCGGCGCCCGGAGCCAGTAGAGCGGAACGGGCGCGGTCCGTGCCTCCGGTACTGGTGTGACGGGATCAGTGCTTGAATAGCGGCGAACGAGCCGGCCATCGGCGCGGGTGATTTCCAGTATCACCTCGCCGGCCGCGGCGCTCGGCAGGTAGTAATTGATGATGGCGCCGTCGGGCGGGTTCTCCCCGGTCGGTTCCTCGGCCGGCCAGGGCATGTCCGTGCTCGTATTCCAGCGGACGCGCCACGCGGTCGTCGGCTTACAAAGGACGACGCTGTCGTTCGCTCCCGGGAGCGGCCCCTGTATCTGCCGGAGCGGCGTGATGTCGTCCAGGATCCAGAACCCACGCCCGTGCGTGGCGCTGACCAGGTCGTCGTCTTTCACGATCAGGTCACGAACGGACGTGACGCCCATGTTCAGCCGAAGCGACTGCCACTTCGCGCCATCGTTGAAGGACACGTAGACGGCGCGTTCCGTCCCGGCAAACAGCAGCCCCTTCCGCTTCGGATCTTCGCGCACCGCGTTGACCGTCTCCCCCGCTGGAATGCCGTTCACGATCTCCGTCCAGGTCCTGCCGCCGTCATGGGTGCGGAAGATGTGCGGGCGAAGGTCGTCGAGCCGCAACGTGTTGATCGCGGCATACGCGGTCAAAGGATCGAAGCGCCCGGCATCGATCAGCGACACCTTGGCCCACGCGTCCACGGCCGGCGGTGTGATGTCCTGCCACGTCTTGCCGGCGTCGGCCGTGACATGGATCAGGCCGTCATCGGTGCCGACCCAGATGCGGTTCACCTCCTGGTACGAAGGCGCGATCGTGTAAATGACGCCGCGCCGCGACGGTTGGGCGCCCGGCAGACCGGCGTACTTCCCGACGCTCCTCGGTGTCTCCCATGAGGCGCGGGTCAGATCCGGACTGATCTGCTGCCAGCGATCCCCGCCGTTGACCGTTTTCCAGAGATGGTTGTTCGCGAAGAAGAGCGCACGCTTGTCCACTTCCGAAAAAACCACCGGCATCGTACGCACCGTGCGGAAGGGGCCCTGCGGCCCGCCTGTCCCGCCCCGGCCGCCGATCGGGCCGACCGTCGAAACCTGTCCGGTCCGACGATCGTAGCGCGTCACGTTCCGTCCGCCGTACACGATGTCCGGATCGAGCGGATCCGGCGCCACGTAGCCGTACTCGTCGACCCCGACCGGGGTCCAGTCGCGCAGCGAGATCGCACCGTAGTTGCCCCGGCTCGACACGCACGCGGAGCCACTCTCCTGCTGACCGCTGCAGACCCGATACGGAAAGGCGTTGTCGGCCGTCACGTGATACATCTGCGCCGTGGACTGGTTGTACCAGGAGCTCCACGTCTCGCCGCCATTGAGCGTGACGACGGCCCCCTGATCGACGCCGAAGATCATGATGTTGGGGTGGTCGGGGTTGATCCAGCCGTTCTGGTAGTCTTCCCCGCCGGGCGCGCCCTTGAACGGCGCCCAGGTCACGCCGCCATCGGTCGACTTCCATGAGACCGTGCTCGCCGAGATCACCACCTCGGGATTCTTCGGATCCGGCAGCGGCATCGGCAGGTCTCCCCCACCGATGCGTCCGGTCGGACGGGTGTCGTCGGTGATCAGCCGCCAGCTCTCCCCGGCATCATCGCTGCGATACATTCCGCCGGCGCCCCGCACCTGGTCGAGCATCCCCGGTTCCGACGCGCTCGCCACGGTGGCGAAGATGCGTCTGGGGTTGGCGGGAGAGATCGCGAGGTTTGCCTGGATGACTTGCGGGAGCCCCTTGGTCAGCGGGCGCCACGTAGTTCCGCCGTCCGTCGATTTGAAGATGCCGCCGCCTGTTCCCGCCCAGACCGCGTTCTCCCAGGGCCCTTGCCGCTCCTCCCACATGGTGGCGTAGACGACGTTCGAGTCCGACGGATCGACGTCCACGTCGTTGCCGCCGGTATTTTCGTCTTTGTAGAGAACCTTCTCGAAGCTGCGGCCCCCATTCGTTGACCGGAAGATTCCCCGCTCTTCGTTCGGGCCGTATGGATGCCCGAGCGCCGCGACGAACAACCGGTTCGGGTCACGCGGGTCGACGTCGATGCGCGGGATCTGCTGGGCGTCGCGCAGACCGATGTGCGCCCAGGTGTTGCCGGCGTCCGTCGACTTGAACATCCCCTCGCCGGTCGACAGGTCAGGGCGGTGTAATCCCTCGCCGCTGCCGACATAGACGATGTTCGGATCAGAAGGTGCGACCACAATCGAACCGATCGAGCCGGTCGACTGATCGTCGAAGATCGGCTTCCAGGTGCGGCCGGCATCAGTCGTCTTCCAGACGCCGCCGTTCACCTGCGCCATGTAAAACGTGTGCGGCTGACCGCGGTGCCCCACCGCCGCTACCGTGCGGCTCGCGCGATGTGGACCGATGTTGCGCCATCGCAGCTCACTGAAAAATGACTGTGGCGGGCCTGGGGCCGCCTGCTGCGCGGGCACCGGCCAGGATGGAACCAGAGCGGTCAAGGCGCCGGCAATCAGCGCGAGTGTGCGAAACGACATGCTGCCCTCCGGGAACGGCGGGAGTATAGCAGCGGCGGCGGGCGAGGAGGCTTTGGGCTCCGGGCTCCGGGCTCCGGGCTTTGGGCTTTGGCGGCCTTCGTCAGGGCCGCTGACTTTTGGGGGCAACCGTCACCAGGGCCTCACCATCCCCCGAGGCGACGACCTGCAGGTGATCGCCGGTTGCCATGCCCTCGATGGAGCAGACGACCACCGGGCAACTCACCCCGTAAAGCGAATGCGCGACCAGCGCTCCCACCGTCAGGATCGGATCCGACGTCGCCAGGACGATCGCTGCAGGGCCCGTGCCTCGACGAATCGACTCGGCAAAAACTGATGACGAGGATGATGAGCCGCGGCCAGCCGGCATCACGAGAATCGCGGCCGTGACGGAGCGGCCAAGATCAGGATGCGAGTGGTCGATGATGCGGCCGGTCTCGACGTCGATACCGCCCCAGAAGCTCAGAGGTTGCGACAGCACAAGGGCGGCGCCCACGGCGTCCCCGATCGCATACGAGCGTGCACGCCTGCTCACCATGCGGACCGCACGACTCGTCCTTCCATGGCGGAGGCCACGCAATCTTCGAGCTCGCCGAAGGCGACCTGAACGCCAAGGTTGCCCGGCGCGTAGTGCGCCCACTTTCCTGAGTTGGTCATCACGGCGCCGTCCATTCGTTTGAGGATGGGCGTGAGGTAGGTGCAGGTGTCGGTCACGGCGATCACATTGCGCTCCCTGAGGCCGTCGAGATGGCCTTCGTCTTCAAGCAGCTTCAATGTGGCTCGCCCGGTGTTGACGTAAATCGGCACCCGCGGACGCGCGGAGGTGGAAGGATGCGCCAGCGCCGTCAGGAGACGGTTCCACTCATTCCGCGAGAAGTGCGGAGTGCCGAGGCAGACCGCGTCGATCCCGGTACCGTCCGGTACGGTGGAAAGCTGTTGCAGTGCCCGCGTCACGTCGACAGGCCGAATCTCGAACAGCTGTTCGGGACAGGCGCCTCCAAGAGCTTCCTGCAACGTGGGCGCCTCTGGCGTGACGCCGACGATGTGGAAGAGCGCGAGCGAGCCGCTCGACGCGCCGGCCGCGCCCAGCGCTTTCAGTTGATCCTCCGATCGTGGAGGCGGCAGCCCGTCTATGACCGGCACGCGGTCCCCCGCCATGACGCCGACCAGCAGGCCCACGGCCACGAACAACGCGTCGGTCGCCTGGACCGGCGGCGCGAAGTCCGTCAGGCGAACCAGCACGCGTGCTCGCCGATTCTCGTCCAAGTGGAGTCCCCACGCCGGAGCGCGTCCCGTGATGGCGCAGCAGAGGTCGATGAAATCTCCGTACCGGTCCGTTCTCGCACCGATCACCGAATTGGCGAAGACGATGGCGTTCGATTCCCCCCAGGCGACCTGATCGCCGAACCGGGGCCGGAACACCGTCTGGTAGGGGGCGCAGGTGAACGACGGCACACAGCCGAGCTCTTCGTGCGCCCGCATCAGCCGTCGCGCAGGCGCCTGCTCCGGGTGCGACATCCGGATCAACTCCGGGTGGATGAGATCGATCGCACCAACATTGAGCGTCGTGGGTACACGCACGCGCCCCCCGCCCGCGACGAACCGCTCGACGAAATCGAGGCTCACCTGACCGTGATACAGACACCCGTCGATGTGTGCGCCGACGATGTCGAGAAGGGAGGTTGCGCCGACAGCGTCTGCGAACGACACCAGGATCTGCATGGCGAAGGCCGCCGCCTCACCGTGCTCGCCATGCAACAGTGAGTAATCCTGCGGCGTCAGCTCGAGTGTCAACGCGCCATGATGTCAGATTACCGGTGCTCGACGCTCTGTGAGAGTGTGTCGCTCAGGTCGAAGGGATAACCCTCACTCGTGCCGCAGCGCGAGGATCGGATCGATCCGGCTGGCGCGGTGGGCCGGAATGAAACCAGCCGCCGCGGACACCAGCGTTAGCAACAGCACCGTGGTGATGGCCATCGCGGGGTCCTGTGGCTGGATGCCGTAGAGCTGCGACGACACGTAACGCCCGAGTGCCATGGCGGCCGGAACGCCGACCGCCAGGCCGATCGCGAGCAGCAGCAGCACTTCCCGCATCATCAGCCAGATCACGCCGCCCGATTGCGCACCGAGGGCCAGGCGGATGCCCAACTCCTTCTTGCGCCTGGCCACCACGAACGCCATGACGCCGTACAGCCCGATCGCCGCGAGCAGGGTGGCCAGCAAGCCGAAGCCGGCTGAGAGCATCGCGATCAGGCGATCGGTGAGCAAGGTCTCGTCGAGCTGCGCTTCGACCGTCTTCATCTCGTACACCGGCATTGCCGAATCCAGCTGCTTCATCTCGTTCCGAATCATGTTGTACGCCGTGGACGAGGGCGTCTGCGTCCGCAGGTAGATCGCGGCGCTGTTCTTTCCCCAGTTCGGCACGAACATCTGGCGCCTGATGCCTTCGCGAGGCCCCTCGTAGAGAGAGTTCGCAACGACGCCGATGATCTCGATCGTCAGCTTCGTCCCCGGCCCCCCGCCGAACCCGAGGCGCTTGCCGACGGCGCTGCGGCCGGGAAAATAGTGCTCCGCGAACCGCCGGTTCACGATCGCGACCGTCGCCCGTTCCCGGGCGTCGCTCGGTTTGAAGTCGCGCCCCTCCAGCAGCGGGATGTTCATGGTCTGGAAATAGCCCGGCGACAAGGCGTTCATGAATGCCTGCATGTCTTCACCGTCCTTCGCCTGGTGACCTTCGACCCCCACCGAGCTGTCCCATTCGTTGCCCGCCAGGATCGGGACCGCCGCGATCGCCGCGGACTTCACCCCCGGGGCGGAGCGCAGGCGCTCCAGCAGCTGGTTGTAAAAGATCACCCCGCGCTGATTGTCGTAACCGTTCAGCGACGGGGACAGTTGGAAGGTCACGAGATTATCGAGGGCGACTCCGGTGTCCGCTGTCTTCAGATTCTGCAAGCTCTTCACGAACAGCCCGGCGCCGAATAGCAGCAGAAAACTGAGCGCGACCTGTGCGGTGACGAGTCCCTTGCGCAGGAACAGCGACCCGCCGGTGCCGGCGATCGACCCCATCGTGTCCTTCAGCGTCGTCCAGGGATCCGGCCGGCTCGCGCGGAGCGCCGGCAGCAGCCCGAAGGTGATGCCCGTCAACAGCGTGAGGCCGAAGGTGAACGCGAGGATGCGCGGGTCCGGCTGGGCCGAAATGAGCAGCGGCTGCCCCTGCGACGGCACCAGCGAGAGCAGCGTGCGCGTCAGGACCATCGCGATCGCCAGGCCCATGGCGCCGCCGATGAACGACAGGAGCAGGCTCTCGACCAACAGCTGCCGGACCAGGCGGCCTCGTGACGAACCGAGCGACAGACGGACGGCGATCTCTTTCTGGCGCATGAACCCTCGCGCGATCAGCAGGTTCGCCACATTCGCACAGGCGATCAGCAGCACCAGACCGACCATGCACATCAGAACCAGGAGGGCGGTCGAAAAATCGTTGCGTAGCCCCGAGTAGCCGAGCTCGGCGCCGGTGACGAGCAGCCGCCCTTGCATGAACTGCTCGCGGTTGTACTTCGACCAGTCCTTCGCCGCCGGCAGCGTCATTTCATACTCGCGGATCTGGGTGTACAGCCCCTGGACCGGCCCCTGGGCCGTTTCCACCGTGTATCCGGGCTTGAGACGGGCGAACACCTGGATCCATCGCGCGCGGCGGTTGTCCATGTGAAGCCACGGCCAGTCCGGCGCCATCGCGAGCTTCATCAGCACCGGGACGCGAATCTGGGGTGAGGTCGCCGGGTCGAGGCCGACGAAACCGGCCGCTGAAACCCCCACGATCGTCATCGGGAAGTCATTGACGAGAATCTTCTTGCCGACGACGGTCGGGTCGCGCCCGAAGCGAGTCTCCCAGTAGCTGTGGCTCAGCACGACGACCGGGTGCCCGTTGTAGACCTGGTCGTCTTCGCCCGAGTTGAACACCCGCCCGAGGGCAGGCCTCACGCCCAGCATGGAGAAGTAGTTGCCCGAGACCATTTCGGCGTCGACCCGCTCGGTCTGGTTGTCGACGCTGATGGAGGCGGCGATCAGGCGGCGGCAGAGCACGTCCGCCAGCGGTTCAGCGCGCGTCTGCAGGTCCTGGTACAGCGGGTACGAGTGCATCCGTGCACCCATGTTGCTGCCCATGTTCGAGCCCTGCTGATGGAGCATCACCAGCTCTTCCGGCGCGGCGACCGGAAGCTTGCGCAACAGGATCTGATCGATCAACGTGAAGATCGCGGTGTTCGCCCCGATCCCAAGGGCCAACGACAGGATCGCCACCGTTGCAAACAGCGGGCTGCGGCGAAGCCCGCGCAGGGCCAGGCGGAGGTCTGCCAGAGTGGTCATGGGGGCTTGGACGGAATTGGGCGCCGCGGGGTTGGGGTAGATCGCTCGAAAGGATCTGGCCAGGGGAAGCGGATCGCGGTATACAGGTGCTCTGATGACTCTCAACGAAACACCCCAGGCCTACACCGCCCGCATTCTGTCGAACGTCGGCGCGCAGGATCCACTGGATGTCCTCGCGTCAACCGGACCGCGGCTGCGCGCCATGGTCGCGGGACGCACGCCCGCCGAGCTCTCGCGCACACCGGATCCTGCACGCTGGTCGGTGGCGCAGATCCTCGCGCACCTGGCGGACTCGGAAATCGTCGGGGCGTGGCGGTTTCGGTCGGTGCTCGCGCAGGACGGCGTGCCGCTCCAGGCCTACGATCAGAATACGTGGGCGGAGACGTTCCGCTATGCGGAGATCGATCCGTTCGAGGCGCTGCAGCTCTTCGAGGTGAATCGCGCGGCGACGCTCGCGCTGCTGCGGCGCGTGAATCCCGCGTTGCATGCCAATCACGGCCTCCACGCGGAACGGGGGAAGGAAACAATCACCCACCTGGTCCGCCTCTACGCCGGCCATGACCTCAATCACCTGGCGCAGGTCGAGGGACTTCTGTGAATGCGGTACCAGCGCGCACGACCCGGAGCCCGCGCGGCGACCATGGACCACGCGGGGCGACCGGAAGCCGTAGCGTAGCGAGTCAGGCAGCGGGCAGTAAAGCCGGCGGTGGAAGGCGGGATGCCCACTGGAACGCACGACGGCTCCGCCGGGCGTGCGCCGATCAGGCCGTCGTGGCGCACAGCCGGTCGAAGGCCGCCATCAGGTTCGCGGCGATCGCCTGGGCCGTCTGGTTCTCGATCTGGTGCCGGTGGACGAAGTGCACCACCTCGCCGTCACGCAGGATCGCGATCGACGGCGACGACGGCGGCATCGGCGCGAAATAGGCGCGCGCCCGCTCGGTCGCCTCCAGGTCGCCCCCCGCAAATACCGTGGCCACGACGTCGGGCTGGACCGGGTGCTGCAGCGCCAGGGCAATGCCGGGCCGGGCCTTGCCGGCAGCACACCCGCACATGGAATTCACGACCACCATGACGGTCGTCGACTTTTCGGTCAGCAGCGCGTCAACCTCCGCCGCGGTCCGCAGTTCGCGCACGCCGAGGCGCGTGAGCTCCTGCCGCATGGGTCCGATGAACGATTCTGGGTAAGCCATGTCCCCATCCTAGCAGGGTCCGGGGAACAACGGTGGCCCGCCGTCCGTCTCTCCTTGACAGACTAGGAGAGCATCGGACACACTCCCAGTCTCTCTAGGAGGGCCAATGGGAAAGACGACCGAGATTCTGCCCGGCACGCTCGACATGCTGATCCTGAAGGCGGTGTCGCTGAGGCCGCTGCACGGCTATGGCGTCCTGGTCCGGATCCGGCAGATCTCCAACCAGGCCCTAAACATCCCTCAGGGCTCCCTCTACCCCGCGCTCAACCGCCTCGAGCACCAGGGACTGGTCATCTCGGAATGGGGCCAGAGTGACAACAACCGGAAGGCGAAGTACTACACCGTGACGGTGGCCGGCCGCCGCCGTCTGCGCGAGGATGCCGCCGGTTGGAACCGTCTCGCAGAGGCGATCGCGGCGGCCCTGAACACCACCCGCGACGAGGTGTGACATGGTCCAGCGCCTGATGTCGGCTCTGCGCGTGCTGCTGCGACGCCGTGACTTCGAATCCGGGCTCGAAACCGAGATCCAGTTTCACATCGAGCGGTACACCGAAGACCTGGTCCGGTCCGGCGTGTCGCCGTCCGACGCCGCGCGTCGTGCCCGGATCGAATTCGGCAATACCCACGACATCCGGGTCGATTGCCGTGAAGCGCGCGGCGTGCGCTTGCTCGACGAGCTCGCGCGCAACCTTCACTACGCGGTCCGCACCCTGCGGCGGTCCCCCGGCTTCGCCGCGAGCACGCTCGCGACGATCGCTCTCTCGCTCGGTTCCGTCCTGACGATCTTCGCGGTCGTCGATTCGATACTGCTGCGGCCGCTGCCGTTTCCCTCCGCGGGGGATCTCGTCAGCGTCTACAACACGTATCCCAGGGCCGACGTGCCGAACGATGGCTGCTCGCTGACCAACTACTACGAGCGGCGTGGGGCGATCGCGGCGTTCGCCGGCGTCGCGGCGTACCGCGAGGGCACCGCGATCGTCGGGGGTCCGGGGTCGACCGAACGCGAGCCCGTGACCCGGGTGTCTTCCGACTTTTTCGCAACGCTCGGTCTCGTACCGGTGCTGGGGCGCCCGTTCACCGAAGAGGAAATGACCTACGCGGGCAGCCGGGTGGCGATCCTCACCCACGCCTACTGGATGCAGCGGCTCGAGGGAGCGCCTGACGTGATCGGCCGTCGGATCCGGGTCGACGGCGCGGAGCGCACGGTCGTCGGGGTTCTGCCGCCCGCCTTCAGCTTCCTCTCGTCGAAAGCGCGGCTCTACTTCCCACTCGCCTCTGCGCCCGAGGAACGGAGCCCCAGTCAGCGCCACTCCGGGAACTCGGACATGATCGCCCGTCTGCAGCCGGGAATCAGCCTGGCGGAGGCACAGAGCCAGGTCGACGCGCACAACGCGGCGCTCGAGGTCACCAATCCCGACGCACCCCGCATGGCCGACGCCGGGTTCCGGTCGCTGGTCGTCGCGCTCCACGCCGACCATGTCGCGCCGGTGCGCGCGATGCTGCTTCTGCTGCAGGCCGGCGCACTGCTCCTGCTCGTGATCGGCGCCGTGAACGTCACGAATCTCTTCCTGATTCGCGCCACCGGGCGGGTGCGGGAGCTCGCCGTCCGACAGGCGATCGGCGCGACGCGGCTGCACATCGCGCGCGAGGTGCTGACCGAGACCGTGCTGATTGCGCTGCTCGGCGGCGCCCTGGGGCTCGCAGCCGGGGCGTGGGGCATCGGACTGCTTCGCAGCCTGGGCGCCGAGCATCTGCCGCTGGGCGCCCGGATCGTTTTCGACGGTCGGCTCGCGCTCGTCGGCTTGACGGGCGCGCTCATCCTCGGGGTCGCGATGGCCGCGCCGGTCGCCTGGTATCACCTCAACGTGCAGTCCGCCGGGGCGCTGCACGGCACGGTCCGCTGGGGGACGGCTGGGCGGCTGGTGCTCCGGGTCCGGCACGCGTTCGTCGTCGTGCAGATCGCCCTCGCCCTCATCCTGCTCTCGGGCGCCGGCCTTCTCACTGTCAGCCTGAAACAGGTGATGACCATTTTCCCGGGCTTCAGACCCGACAACATCATCACCGGGCAGATGACGCTCCCTGGAGCGACCTATCCTGACAAGGCCGCCATCATGGCATTCACCGAACGTCTCATGCGACGGCTCGAAGGGGAGCCGGAGGTGCTAACATCGGGATTCGTCACGAACGTCCCGCTCAGCGGCGTCAGTAACAAGAGTGCCGCCACCGTCAAGGGGCACGCATTTCGTCCGGGCGAATCGCCCCGTGGCATCTACTCCTACAGCGTCGGTGGCAACTACTTCACGGCCCTGGGGTACGTCCTGCGCGAGGGACGGTTCCTCGATGCCACCGACTCCGAACGGGTCGAGCGCACCTGCGTCGTCGACGAGGAGTTTGCCCGCCGTTACTGGCCTCGGGGCGGCGCGATCGGCCGCCACGTGTTCCAGGGGCCGCGGGAGGGTCCGGACGCCGAAGCCTTCCGCATCGTCGGCGTCGTCGGCACTGTGAAGCAGGCGGAGGTGACCGAGACCGATGCCATCGGCGCGGTCTACTATCCGTTCGGGCACCGGGCCGACCGCAACATGTTCCTCGTGAGCCGCACCCGCGGAGAGCCCGAGGCCGCGAGCCACACGCTTCGGGGCGCGGTCCGCTCGATCGATCCGGAGCTCCCCATCAACGACGTGCGTTCGATGGACGGCCGCATCGCCGACAGCGTGATCACCCGTCGCTCGCCCGCGATGCTCGCAGCGCTCTTCGCGGCCATCGCGTTGCTGCTGGCCGCGGTGGGCACCTACGGGGTCCTCAGTTACGCCGTCGCCGAACGCCGGCGTGAGATCGGTTTGCGCATGGCGCTCGGTGCGCGACCCGGGCAGGTCGTGAG
>JACDBQ010000559.1 GCA_013694845.1 Acidobacteriota bacterium | reverse complement strand
CGCGACTAGTCAGGAGTAATCTGCCCGCGATGTCGCATCTTGGACGGCACTGACCTATGCAGTCTATGAATCGCGAGCTTGAGAAATTGCTGGCGGCTTTCGGCGAGGCTTGGAATCGTCATGATGTGGACGTATTGATGTCGATGATGACGGACGATGGAGTCTTCGAGGCCTCAGGTGGCAACCACGTAAACGGGGAGCGGCACGAGGGACAGCAGGCCGTGCGTGCTGCATACGCTGCGGTCTTCGCCCAATATCCCGATGCCCACTGGGGCAATGCCCGGCACTTTGTACAGGGAGACCGGGGAGTGTCAGAGTGGACATTCACCGGTACACTGAAGGATGGCTAGCGGGTCGAGGTCACTGGCTGTGACTTGTTCACGTTTCGAAGTGGCAAGATCGCGGTGAAGAACTCGTTCAGAAAGAATCGCCCGCCGACAAGATGAAACCCAGGCCGCCGTCTAACAGGCGTTGGAGGCGACGGCGTGGTGGTGAGCGCGGCTCAACGCCGAGGCGTTCCCCCCGATCAACGCCGCAGTGACGGGCCAAGTGCGGGCGCGGATTACGTCGCCGCAACCCGACTACTGAGGGTGATCACGGCGGACGCGCCAGACGGTGGCGGTAGACTTCGTCGGCCTTCTTCCGACCGGCCTAGTTCGCCGAAGCGCTGCCGTTCCCCTTAGTTAGGAGGTATCGACTCGGACAACGTTAGCGGTTGCTGCAGCTCGGGCCGTCGTAAACCCGAATCCGGTTCATCGTCTCGAGCGCTTGGCGCACCCGCTCCTGACCTCCGAGAGCGTTGCGCACATCGAGCAGAAGAATTGGATGCACGTGCGCAAGCTGGTGGGCTACGACCGCTACGATTCGCCCGACGCGCCGCGTATCGAGCGTCCTCGGGGGATACGCCCTGCGACCTCGTTGATGAGCGTCCGGTACCCGACGCGTCGACGCCGGCCCTCCCTGCGAAACTGCGCAAGACACCTCGACGTCATGGGGGATCGCGATCAGTTGACGTAGGACATCGCAGCGAGGCGGTCGCCGACGCGCTCTATGGCGCCGAGCTGCGCCATCATGGCTGCGTTCACTCCGCACCGTTGCGCTCACGCTCAGGACAGGAAACGTGACGAAGTGTCCCCTTCGGGCACCTCAAGAGAACTGTTAAGGGTGCGACGTCACACCTCCCGGAGCACCTGCACCGGATCAATCCTCGTGGCGCGCCAGGCAGGAATCCATGCTGCGACGGCCGCCACGAATGCGAGACTGGACGTCGATGCCACGAGCGTGACCGGGTCATGCGGTTCGAGCCCGTACAGCAATGGCGCGATGAAGTGCGCGAGCCAAACAGCAGCTACCACACCCACAGCGACGCCAGTCAATACCGACAGCCCGATTCGCCGCAGCATCGCCCGCACGACTGCATGCGGCTGTCCGCCCAGGGCGAGACGGATGCCGATCTCTGCGCGCCGACGGGTCGCCGAATACGAGCTCACTCCGTACAACCCAACCCCGCACAGCAAGAGCGCAATCGCGCCAAAGAATCCCGCCAGCGTCGCGAGCAGGCGCTCCCGCGCGACAGACGTATTGAGGTCCTGCTCGAGACGTCTGAAGGTGAACGTGACACCGCTGTCTACGCCATGGAGGCGAGCCGCAAGGTCGGTCATGACGTTGGCGGCACTACCCGCCGCGCGGACGCTGATACGAAACGGCGCGTCCGGCGGCGCAAGGTCAGCCGACTGCGCGAGTGGCAGATAGACAGTCGGCGGTGCCGGATCACGCAGCGATTGACCGTAGGTGGCATCGCCAACAACGCCGACCACGGTGCACTCGGCCCGTCCACATGGACCAGCGTGGATCGTCGCGCCCAGCGGTTGATTCTCAGGCAGCACGCTGCGGCGCAGTGCCACGTTCACCAGAGCGACCCGTGGCGCGCCGGGGACATCGCGAGCGTCAAAGTCTCTGCCCATTGTGGCCGGCGTGCCGTAGGTCTGGAACCAGCCCGGCGTCACGAAGTTGTATGCGACCTGTTGGGCAATGTCGGAACGCCTTCCCCGTGCGTCCGTGAGCAATCCCCCTCCACCGGTGCCGACGGGGGTCCAGACAGACCCCGCCGCTTGCAAGACGCCAGGGACCGCCATCACGGCTTCAAGCAACCGCTGGTGCAACTGCGTCTGGTCTACGGGTTGGACGATCGACCGATCCGCGTTCACCGTCACAACGAGCATGCCTTTCGGCTCGAATCCGAGGGGTACGTTCACGAGCCGATTCATCGTCTTCACGAACAAGCCAGCGGCCGCCAGCAGCACAATCGACAGCGCGACCTGGGCGGCGACGAGTCCGCGGGAAAGGAGACCCGTCCGGCGTCCACCGGTTCTCCGACCCTGGTCTCGAAGCGCTTCTATCGGAGCCACGCGCGTTGCATACAAAGCCGGCGCGGCCCAGAACAGCGTGACCGCGAGCATGGCCAGTCCGACGATGAATGCGAATAACCGCCAATCGATCGACAGATCGATCTCGACCCCACCATCCGGGAACGGAAGCTGCGTCACGAGCGCGCGGCTGGCCCAGGCGGCAAACAGCACTCCCCCGGTAGTACCCAGGCTGCCCAGGGTCAGGGCCTCGACCAGATGCTGTCGGACCAGACGCCACCGAGGCGCACCGAGCGTCAGGCGTACGCTCAGGTCCGGTCTCCGGGCGGACGCTCGCGACAGCAGCAGGGTGGCGATGTTGAGGCATACGATCAGGAGGACGATCCCGGAGACGATCGACAGAATTAGGATCGGGTACAGATACTGCTGGCGAAGTCGCGACCGGTCCGAAATCCCCCTCGATGCGTCAACGACGATAAAGGGCTCTTTCAGGAACGCTGGCGCCAGCGGACCGACGATGTGCGATTGCATCGCTCGTAGCGCAGCAGTCGCCTGTGCACTGCTCTGCCCAGGCTTCAGCCGCAGCATCACGGTCAATGTCAGGGAGCGCTCGCTACTCGTGAGCGAACGCGGGCCGCGCACGAGTGCCTCAGTGCCGAACGGGATCGCGATCTCGAATGGCTGCCCGACGTCGACGCCCCTGAACCACTCTGGAGCAACGCCCACTATCGTCACAGGCACGTGTTCGATCAGCAGACGCGAACCAAGAACGTCTCGGCCACCGAAGCGACGCCGCCAGAGACTGTGACTGATCACTGCGACTGCACCCTCAGGTCCGCCCCCCTGCACGTCGTCGGCCGGCGTGAACATTCTGCCGGTGGCGGCTTGCACGGCCAGGCTCCTGAAGAAGTCACCACTTGCCACCAGCCCGTTGACTGGCTGCATCTCGCCGCCTTCCGAGAGATCCAGACGCTGAAGTGTCCAGGCGAACGCGCCATCGAACACACCGGCACGTTGGCTGAGCTCGTCCCACATGACGTAACTCCATCCGGCGCCAGCCTGGAAACCGTAACGAAGTGCCGTGTCCGACGTGAT
The DNA here is from genome assembly GCA_013694845.1 of Acidobacteriota bacterium. Lineage (GTDB taxonomy): Bacteria > Acidobacteriota > Vicinamibacteria > Vicinamibacterales > 2-12-FULL-66-21 > JACDCA01. The sequence continues at coordinate 2,230 of JACDBQ010000559.1, read as the reverse complement.
GACGACAAGGTCCTGCGGGTTCTTCACGGGCAACGGCCGCAACGCCAGCCCATTGCCGATCGACACGATCGCGGTGGTCGCGCCGATCCCAAGAGTGAGCGTCAGGACCACGGCGATCGTCACCGCTGGAGCGGCTCGAAGCGACCGAACCGCATGCCGCACATCGTCGACGATTCCACCGACCATCTCGCCTCCCATTGCACCAGCGGTGCTGCGACTCTTGACAGCGGCGCGAGGTTGTCATATTTTGTGAATATATGCAACGGCTCCTCACGGGTTTCGAGCTGATGATCCTCTTGGCTGTCCTGCGCGTAGATGAAGAGGCTTACGGCGTCCGCATTGCCGAAGAGATCGAACGAACCGGCCGACGCAGAGTACTGATGGGCGCCGTGTACGCCGCGCTCGGACGTCTGGAGCGAAACGGGCTCGCGTCTTCGTCCGTCCGGGATCCAACGCCGGAGCGCGGTGGTCGAGCCAAGCGGTTCTTTCGGGTCACGCCACGGGGGGTTCGCGCGGTCAAACAGACTCAGGATGCCCTGGTTGCGCTCTGGACTGATTTGCCCCAGCTGAAAGAGAGGCGCACATGAGTAGCTCCGAGCCGCCGCGAGTGGCGACCGCACTCCTTCGTCGTTTCCTCGACGATAACGAGCCGCTTGCCGGTGATCTGCTCGAGAGGTTTACCGTCAGGCAATCGCGACTGTGGTTCTGGAGGGAAGTGCTCACGGCCATCGTGATCCGAGCGTTGCAACGACCGGATCGGGACCATCCTCTCGGCGTTGGGGAACACGCAGACTTCATTCCCCACGAGCGAGCGCGGCTCGTAGAGCAGCCGCGACAAGTCAATCTAACAGCCAGTCCGCTTCCAGGCGTTGGCGGGTTGAGCCTTGTCGCACTCGGGGGCATGGTAACGCTGGTGCGTCCCCAGGCATGGTGGATGTTCGTGCCTGCGGTGATCGGAGGGGCGGCACTCGGGCTGACGATGGCCTTTGTGCGGCGACGGGCTGTCCTTTCTGGACCTGCTAACGGAAATCGGACCCTCCTGCGGGTGTCGGATGATGATGGCGAGGCCGACTGACGAGACCCAACGATCGATCCAACCTCCGAGGCCCGCGACACCCTCGCCAGCGTTGGTGAAGGTGCTTCGTGATTACCGACTCGCCATGATAACGGTTCGCATCGACCGACAGTGGGGTGGCATCTCGCCTGCGTGCACACCTCGGCGTGCATCTGCCTCGGCACTACGTCACACGCCTGACGCTAACTCGCGAGTGACGGTAGGACTCTATCGGGAGTGACCCGGCGCGCCGACGCACGCCTCGAGCCCGGATGAGGACCGCCGGGTCACTTTCGATAGAGTCGTTTGGACCAAGCCGCTGGCGTTTGCGGCGGACGCGGGGGACGGCTATGGGCGTGGAATCGTACGAGCCCGAGGCGTTCGGGTGCGCCTCGTCGTGATGGAAGCCCGATCGAGGCGGTCAGGCCGCCGCCGGCGCGTGGTGTCGGGACGTGCAGCGACACGGTGATCGCCGCGCGGACAGATCTCCGGCGATTGCGCGTGCGAGCGCGGCTGAAGGCGGAGGGCGACAGGCGGTCGGCGCCTACGAGCTGTCATAGACGAGATCGGCCAGGAGCGCCGAAAGAAAGAGCTGACGCGCGGTCAGTCGTTCGACGATGCGCATCGGCGCGCCACAGCGCGGACACGGCCACGAGCGCGTGACGTCGACCGACGGCGGGTCGGCGGCGGCGCCGCGACCGCGAGGACCGCGCGACACGTCGCCAGATCGTCGGTGCGACACCGCGGTGCGAGCAGCCCGAAGTAGCGGATGCGGACAAAGCGTTTCGGGAGGACGTGCAGCAGGAAGCGCAGGAGGAATTCGTCGACGTCCAGCGTCAGTGTGCGCATCTGACTCCCGTGCCGGTAATCCTTCCATCGAAACGAGACCGTGTCGTCGGTGACGGCGACGAGTCGGTGATTGGAGATGGCCACGCGGTGGGTGTACCGCGCGAGATAGTGCAGCACGTGGGCGGGACTGCCAAACGGCGGCTTGGCGTAGACCACCCAGGGCTGGTGATGGAGCGAGCGGAGCCACGCGCGAAAGGCGGCCTCTGGCGCCAGCGCCTGTAAGGCGCCCGGAAACGAGAGCCGTCGCTCCCGAAACGCCGTGCGTAGCCCGGCGACGACCTTCCCGCGAAAGACCTGTCGCAGCACGTTCACCGGGAGAAAGAAGGT
>JACDBQ010000537.1 GCA_013694845.1 Acidobacteriota bacterium | reverse complement strand
CTGGCCGGGGTTCAGGCGACCACGGTCCGACTCGTCGAGCCGTGCTTCGAGGTGGACCGAAGACAAGTCAGGCAGTTCGAGAAGGTTCGCACCCGCCCAGGCGCGATCGCCTTCGCGGAACTCCTGCTCGCCGCCGCCGAACACTCCGCCGGACCTGGGGTTCGGCAGCACGTTGATGATGCCGGCTGCCGGCGCCTTCAGCTCGAGATTCTGCAGGCCACGCTGCGCGCGTTCGAGATCGACGATGGCTTTCTCGCGCCTGCGGCGCTTGCCGGCGACGCTGGCTTCGGCCGCGGTCTTGTCGGAGGTGATCTTCGCCCCGAGCTCCTTGAGCCGCTGCTCAGCGTCATTGACCACGAGCTTGGCCTGTTCGAGCTGGATCCGCGGGATCGTGTCGCCCTTCTGCACTTCGAGCCTGGCGCGCTGCAGGTCGTACTGCGCTTTCATCAGCGCGGTCGAGTTCTGCTCTTCAGTGATTCTCGACAGTGCCTTCGTCTGCTCGATCTCGGCGTCCGCCTGACGCAGCTCGGACTGCTTTTCCTGGATCGTGCGCTGGAGCGTGGATCCGTCGAACTGCACGACGACATCGCCCGGCTTCACGGTGGTTCCGCTCTTCGCCAGTTTGATGATCTGGAGCTCGCCGGACTGCACCGGCGACGACAAGATGACGGACTTGACAGGACGGATCTCGCCCCGGATCTCCAGCTGGTCGGCGAAGTCTCCGCGCGTCACCGCCACCATCGGGACGTCCGGCTCTGACCCGCGACCCACCGCGACAAAAATGCCCCAGATCGCAAGCACGGCAACGAGCAGTGTGAGGGCGGCGTTTCGTGGACGACCGAGAACGCCGGCGAAGGATAACAATGGCACCTATCTCGACGCCTGCTTGAGGAGGTTACGCTCGACGACGGCGCCATCCTCGAGACCGGAGGTGACGACGGCTTCGTGGGCGCTCACCGCACCGACAGTGACCTCGCGCTCCTGGAAGCCGTTCCCGTGACGCACGCGGACCGTGTGTCTGGAGCCCTCCGCCCTGATGGCGTCGCGCGGCACGACGATCGCTGCCGGCACGCGCGAGAGCTCGACGTCGAGCGACGCCGTCAGGTCGGGCATCAGCTTGGCGTGCGCCGTATCGATGTCGGCCAACATCATGAAGTAACGCAGCTTCGGCGAGAGCGTCGACGTCACCGCCAGCGGCGAGATCTGCGTGACCTGTCCACCGAAGGCGAGGTCCGGGTATGCGTCGAGCCCGATCCGCATCCGCTGCCCCAGTCGCAGCTCGGTGATGTCGGCCTGGTTGACGCGGACACGCAACCGCATCCTCGCGGGGTTCACGATGTCGACGACCGGCACACCGGCCCGGACTTCTTCCCCCTCGATGATCTCGGCCTGGCCGCTTGACTTCCACATCGAGCGCACCACGGCGAGGCCACCTATCTGCGACCGCACTTCCATTCGAGATGCGTTGGTCTCAGCCATCTTCATGGCGTTGAGGGCCTTGTCGCGCCGGATCTCGAGGATCCGGACGTCGGCCTGGGCGGCCTTGCGCTTGAGGTCGAACGTCTTTCGAAGCTGCTCGAGGCGCGCCTGGGCTTGTTCGAGCCCCTGCTTGTTCTTCTCGGCCTGAATTTTCGGGAGCATCTCGTTTTTGGCCATCTCGAGCTCGGCGCGGGTCACGGCGCTTTCCGCCTGCTTGATCTCGCTGTCGTCGCGTGCCCGGGCCGCACCTTCTTCTGCCTCCCGCTTCCGGATCTGGTGCTCGAGATCGTTCAACTCCGCGCGCCGGTCGAGCGCGTTGGTCAGCTGAACCTGACGATCGAACTCGACGAGCAAGTCTCCCGGCTGAACCGTGGTGCCGGCTTTGACAAGGCGGGTGATTACGAGCGAGGCGGAGTTGGGGCCGGCGATGCGGGGGGCCGCGACGGTGATGGATTCAACCGCTTCCACGGTCCCGCTCAGCCGAATCGACCGGACGAAGTCGCGCTTCGCGGCAGTGTAAGTCGCCTCGCGTCGTCCACTGTTCGTCGTCTGGGGATCGCGAGCGGTGAACCCGGTGAGAGCGAGCGCCCCCAGCACAGCCGTAATACCGACGGGAACGCCCCAGCGCCGAATTTTCGCCAGATCCATGGTCTGTTCCTTTGACACCACGCGCGAGCAAACGAAGGCGCAGACGCCAGTATAGTGGCCGCGCATCCCCCGGATATCAGACGGGCCGCGCGATCCTTTAGTTTGTCGGGAGCGAGGTTTTCGGTTGCGAATTCAACGAGATAGGGCAACTGACCACGGGGGCTCGGAGCACCGAAAGGCGGCCGGATGGTTTCACAAAAGTTCCAGAAGGTTCCAGTGGGTCCAAGGGGTTCCTAGGTTCGAGGTTCCAAGGTTCCGAGGTTCCAAAGGTCCGAGGTTCCAGGTCGGAAGGTTCCAGCAGACGGAACCCAGAACCCCTGGAACCCGTGGAACCCACTGGAACCTTCTGGAACCTTTTTGACAGCTATAATCCGCCGATGGCTGTGACCTTCACCGTAAATGGAAAACCCACGACCGTCGACGTCCCGGCGGACATGCCGCTGCTCTGGGTGCTGCGCGACGTCCTGAGTCTGCACGGAACCAAGTACGGATGCGGCTCCGGCCAGTGCGGCGCCTGCACGGTGCACGTGCGGGGGCGCGCGGTGCGGTCCTGCCAGACGCCGGTGTCGAACGTCGCAGGGGCCGCGGTCGTGACGATCGAGGGGTTGTCGGCCGACGGATCCCACCCACTGCAGAGGGCCTGGGAAACGCTGGACGTTCCGGAATGCGGCTACTGCCAGGCCGGCCAGATCATGGCGGCCGCTGCGCTGATCGCCGCGCGGCCCAAGCCGACCGATGCCGAGATCGACACGGCGATGAACGCCAATCTCTGCCGATGCGGCACCTACATCCGCATCCGGCAGGGAATCCACCATGCGGTCCGTTCGGTCGCTGCCACTAAGACCAGCGAGGTCAAATGAGCCCTTCCCTCACCCTCGATCGCCGCAGCTTTCTCCGGGTCACCGCGCTGGCCGGCGGCGGCTTCATGCTCGCGAGCTACCTGGAGCCGCTCGATCTGCTTGCGCAGGGACGAGGCAACACACCTCCGCTCGATTCCAACGCATTCGTGTCGATCGATGCGAACGGCATCGCCACCATCGTCGCCAAGAATCCCGAAATCGGGCAGGGCGTCAAGGTCATGCTGCCGATGCTGATCGCCGAGGAGCTGGACGTGGACTGGAAAGACGTCCGCATTCAGCAGGGGGATCTCAATCCGGCGCGATACGGCGGACAGTCGGCCGGCGGCAGTTTCGCCACGCCGTCCAACTGGGAACCGATGCGACGGATCGGCGGCGCTGCACGCCAGATGCTGATCACCGCGGCGTCGCAGGAGTGGGGTGTGCCGGCGGCTGAGATCACCACGACGCCCGGCCGTCTCGTGCACGCGGGGTCGAATCGCTCGGCCGGCTACGGTCAATTCGCCGCCGCCGCGGCGCGAGTCGCCGCACCCGACCCCGCGACCCTCACCCTGAAAGACCCGAAGAACTACCGCATCATCGGCAAGCCGGTTCCAGGTGTCGACAACCACAAGATCGTCACCGGTCAACCACTGTTCGGAAGCGACATGAAGCTGCCCGGCATGCTGTACGCGGTGTATCAGCGGTGCCCGGTGATCGGCGGCAAAGCGGTCAGCGCGAACCTGGATGCCATCAAGGCACTGCCGGGCGTGCGTCACGTCTTCATCGTCCCCGAGAGCATGGGCGGTGGCTCCATGAGTGGCGTCGCCGTCGTTGCCGACAGCTGGTGGTACGCCGAGACCGCGCGCAAGCAGCTGCAGGTGACCTGGGACAACGGCCCCGCGGCCGCTGACAGCAGCGCGGCGTTCACGGCAAAGGCGGCGGCACTTGCGAAGGAAGCGCCGCACAACACGACGCGTAAGGACGGTGACCCCGAGGCCGCGCTCGGGACGGCGGCTAAAATCGTCGAGGCCGCGTACGACTATCCGTTCCTCGCCCACGCCCCGATGGAACCGCCCAACGCGACTGCATCGTTCCGCGACGGCAAGCTCGAGATGTGGGCCGGCACACAGCAGCCCGGTGGCGTGGTGAACACGATTGCGACCGCGCTTGGCATCACCCCGGCGGATGTCACGATCCACCTGCCGCGAATGGGCGGCAGCTTCGGACGCCGCCTCTACAACGACTACGTCGTGGAGACGGCGGTCATCGCGAAAACCGTGGGTGCGCCTGTGCAACTGCGCTGGTCTCGCGAAGACGAGACGCGCCAGGAAGTGTTCCGGCCGGCCGGCTATCACTTCCTGAAGGCCGGCGTCGACCGGACGGGCAAGCTCGTCGCCTGGCGCAATCACTTCGTGTCGTTCAGCGTCGCAGGCGCCCCGCCTGCGCCAGCCACTCCCGGGGGTCAGCCATCGGGGCCGCGGCCGGCCGGCTCGTCAACCCTCGGCGCGGCGGAATTCCCCGCGCGGTTCGTGCCCGACTTCGCGACCCATGTATCGATGATGCCGCTCGGCGTCACGACCGGCGCGCACCGGGCGCCCGGCGCGTGCGCCATCTCATTCGTCATGCAGTCGTTCCTGGACGAACTGGCCCACGCCGCGGGCAAGGATGCCGTGCAGTTCCGGCTCGATCTCCTGGCGACCACTCCCATCCCCCTGCAACAGGGGGGCGGCGCGGCGTTCAACGCGGAACGGATGACCGGCGTCTTGAAACTCGTGGCTGAGAAATCCGGCTGGGGCAAGCGCACGCTGCCGAAAGGCAGCGCAATGGGCGTCGCCTTTCACTTCAGTCACCAGGGCTACTTTGCCGAAGTGGCCGAGATCGCCGTGGACGCGAGCAAGCGGATCAAGGTGAACAAAGTGTGGGTGGCCGGAGACATCGGACGACAGATCATCAATCCGCTCAATGCCGAGAGCCAGGTCCACAGCTCGGTCATCGACGGTCTCAGCCAGCTGATGCTCGAGATCACGGTCGAAGGGGGCAAGGTCAAGCAGGGAAACTTCGACGAATACCCGGTGATGCGCATGCGCCAGGCCCCAGCCGAGATCGAGGTGCACTTCCTGACGTCTGACAACAACCCGACCGGTCTCGGTGAGCCGGCGCTGCCGCCGATCCTTCCCGCGCTGACCAATGCCCTGTTTACCGCCACGGGCGTCCGCGTCCGTTCGCTGCCGCTCACGAAGCACGGTTTCAGCTGGAGATAACGCGAGCGCATGGGTTCGAAGACCGGCATCCTCCTGGCAGGCTCATTCGTGGTCTGGGTCGCCGCAATCGCGGCGTCTACCACCGTCGCGACAGGTTCCACCGTTCAGAAAACGACGAACGACGGCGTCTACACGAAGGCGCAGGCTGACGGTGCGAAGAAACAGTTCGACAAGATGTGCGCGGACTGCCATCCGTTCACCGTCGAGGCCAGGAAGAAGCCGAAGGACATCCCGCTCGGCGACGAACCTTTCTTCGACACCTGGAGTGATCGCCCTCTCAGCGAGCTCGTGACGCTCATCACGCTGACGATGCCGAATGATGGGTCCGCAACCGTGAATGATGCCGAGGCGATGGACCTGGTCGCCTACGTGCTCCAGCAGAACGGTATGCCTACGGGTCCCAATCCCCTGTCCAAAGACAGCACCTCCGCTACCATCGTCCGTCCGAAAAAGTAACCAGGTAGAAAGGCGGGAACCACAACTCTGCACGCGCGTATTATAATAGCGCTGTATGTTTTTACAGGGACGAACCGCTGGCGGAGATGACAACTGATGCGTGAAGCACTCGGCGAGTTCGAGCAGTTGGTGCTCCTGGCCATCGTACAGCTCAAGGACGAGGTCTACGGGGTGCCGATCGCAGACGAAATCGAGCGCCGGACCGGCCGCGCGGTGTCGCCCGCGGCGGTCTACGTGACGCTGCGACGTCTCGAACAGAAAGGCCTGCTGTCTTCGACGATGAGCGCGCCCACTGCCGAGCGCGGCGGCAAGGCGCGGCGATGCGTGAAGCTCACGCCGGCCGGACGCGAAAGCCTTCGCGTGTCACGACAGGTCCTCGACAGCATGTGGAAGGGGCTCGATCCGGGTCTCAGGGGCAACCGGTGAAAGACGGGCCGAGATCCCCCGGTTTCGCACGTTGGATCCTGGAGCATGCTCTACCACCGGACGTCCGCGATGAACGGCCAGGGAGAACCGGTACCTGGTCATCGGCTACGACGCATGGCGAAATCGGTTCGGCGGTGATCCGGCGATAGTGGGACGGACGGTCCAGCTCGGCGACGCGACGTATTCGATCGTGGGTGTCATGATCCCGTGCCGGCCACGAGGTCCGGTTCAACCGGGTGGACGTCGGACTGTTCGAGGTCAGCTGGTCGCCGCGGTGCTGGGTGTTCTGACCATCAGCGTCCTCGTTCTTTCGTCGGCAGGGATTTACGCGCTGATCTCGTTCTCGGTCGCGCAGCGTCGGAAAGAGATCGGGATCCGGGTCGCGCTCGGCGCCGACCCGGGACGCATTCTGCGAAGCATTGTCTCGCGCGCTGTGACGCAACTCGCGGTTGGCGCCGTGCTGGGTGGAGTCGTGGCGGTCGTACTCGAGTCGGCTACCGCAGGTGGGCTGATGAAAGGCCACGGAGCCGTCGTCCTGCCGGTTGTCGCGGGCCCTGATGATGATCATCGGCTTGCTCGCGGCGGTGGGACCCGCGCGACGTGGCTTGCGGATCCATCCGACCGAAGCGCTGAGAGAGCAGTAAGACGATATCGAGAAGGTTCCCCGCGGCTAATGACGATATCTTTAGCCACACGTGTTTTCATTCTGGTCGCATAAGCCGGTCACGATCCTGCTGCTCGCAGGACTTGGGATGGGCACCGTGGTCGCTCTCGGTGTCTGCTACGGAATTGCGACGAAATCGTTGGTCCTGGGATCGATCGAAGGCCGCTGGACCTACCAATATGTGAGACAGCCGTTTCCGGTGCGTCAGCTGCTCGTCTTTCTTGCGCTGGCCGCCGGCAGTGCCGGCCTGCTGTCGATCCCACTGAGGACCCGGACTGGCGTGCTGCACCTGGCGCTCTGGATCGTGTTCGCGACCGGCGCGCACTGGTTGCTGCGATCGCATGCCCGGTCGGAGATGAAGGCGATCTTCGTCAGTCCCGCAGCCAACTCCTTCTACACGACCGCGCAGGAACACCACCCCGCCGACCTTCTTGCCAGGTTCAACCGGATCCGGCGCGACGCTCCGTGGCATGGTCGCAGCAACATGCCCGGAAAAACGCTTCTGATCCAGGGGCTGACGCTGATCTCGACCCGAACCGACGTGCTTCCGTGGCTGGTGATCATCACGTCGAATCTTGGAGCGATCCTCATATTCGGTCTCGCTCGTGACCTCTTTGAATCGCCACGGACGGCCGTGCACGCGGCGGTGCTGTATCTCTTCACGCCCGCGCGGGTCCTGTTCTTTCCGCTGATGAATTCCGTGACGCCGCTGCTCGTGCTCGGTTGTGCCTGGTTGCTCATGCGGTGGCTACGGACCGGCGCCCATGTCTACCCCGTCGCGATCGGCGTCGCTCTGTACGCGCTCGTGTTCTTCGAGCCGCTGCCGCTGGTCATGGGGCTGCTGTTCCTCAGCGTTATCTTCGCGGCGGCCGTGCGCGGGGAGATCGAATGGGAGCGCTTTCTTCTGCAGGGCTGCGCGGCGGTTGTCGCGTTCGTCGCAACTTTCGAGGCCGTCGTGTTCCTGACAGACTTCAATCTGCTGAGGGCCTTTCGCCAGATCGGCGCGCACGCGATCGAGTTCAACGAGCTCGAGGCCCGGCCCTACGCCACGTGGGTGCGGGCAAACCTTGGCGAGTTCATTTTCGCAGCCGGCCCCTGCCAGATCGTCCTCGCCTGCGTGGCGGTGGCATACCGGCGGATAACCGGCTCCGGCTGGCGCGCGTCTCTCCTGGACCCGCTCACCGTCATCTCCGTCGGCTTGTTCGCCGTGCTGATCACGACGAATCTGCTGGGCGTCAATCGCGGCGAAGTTCTCAGATTGTGGACCTTTCTCGCGTGCTTCTTCCAGCTTCCCGCTGCCTACCTGTGCTCGGTCGCCGGCCACCGAAACGCCTTCCCGGTTGTGCTCGGCGTGACCCTGCTCCAGCTGTCGCTGGCGGTCGCGATGGTTCGCTTCGTCGTGACCTGAGGCTAAGATTGAAGCATGTCGCTCGACGAACGCGCTTTCTTCACGGAGAAACCGGAAACCCGCCCGGGCAAATACCAGTGCCCCAAGTGCCGGCGGCTCAACGAATACAGCATTCGCTGGGTCAGGCGCTCGAAGAAGGATCGCCTGCCCACTGGGGCGGACGAAGCCGATCGGGCGAAGTTCGCCAAGCTGCGCGATTACCTGCTTCGCCTCGACGATGAAGTCACGTGCAAAACGTGCGGGAAGAAGTTCGAGATCCCGTCGCAACACTCCCTGATGTTCGTTGATCAGTTCGCGGGGCTACCCGACCCCGACAGCCTCGAACGGGAGATCGCGGAGGCCTCTGGTGATACGGAACCCGCGCCGGAAGCCAAACCCGCGGTGCCGGCGCGGTTCACCCGCAAGTCAACCGGCTGGAAGTAGGATCCGCTTCACGCCGCCCGCGCCTACTCGTATCGCAGGGCGATCAGCGGATCCACCTTGCTCGCGCGGCGTGCCGGCCCGCTCGTGACGCCCCTCACGGAGCTGGTCGGTCTGCTGGATGCGGCCGATAAAAAGCGCGTAGCTAAAACGTGCGGGCTACAATCCCGCACATCATGGACCCACCGAGTCGGCCTGCGTGGTTTCGCGCCGCGCTTCTGGTTGGTGTCGTCTACTTTCTGATCGGCAGACTATTCCCTCAGCCACCGGACCGCCTTGAAGCCTGGCGACTTGCAGCGTGGATCGTCAGCGGATGTGTCTACGCGGCACATATTTGCTACGAACATTTCAAGCTGCGCAATTCACCGCGGTCAACAGGGTTTCATGCAGCCGTTGCGGCCGGGATCGCAGGGGTGGCTCTTGCGCTCGCCGGGATGATTCGTTCGTTGTGGATCTCATCATCAATTCAGCCTACGTGGCTACTCGCCATCGTTATTTGGCCGGCCGTCACGGCTATTCCAGCTTTTGTTGGTGCTCTCCTGGCAGGTGCGATCCTCCAACGTTTTCGGCGGACAATTTGACAACTTGACCACTACCGGGCGGTCCATTCGAAGGACACGGCCGCAATCAGCCGTGCCAGTTCGCCGGCCGCCGTGGCTCGTCGCGCGGTGACGTCCAGCACCTCCTGTTGCAGGGCGATGAGCCGGTCTTCCTGCTCGTCGAGCTGGCGGGTGTAGCGCTGGAGCAACTGCTTCTCCTCGGCGCTGCCGCGCAGGGCTTTCATGTTTTCCCGCAGGCGCTGCTGGTCCTCCACGATTCGCGCCCGCTCGGCGTTGAGCTCACCAAGACGCCGGTCGATCGCCGATAACTCGGCTTTCTTCTCGAGAACGGGCCGGAGCGCGCGCTGCAGATCGTCTGCCGACACGCCGGAGGCCGATAGCTGAAGGATCAGCGCGTCGGTCACGTCACCGACCCGAAGCTGTGCCGTGCCTGGGCTGACTTCAGCGACAACCAGCTTTGCTTCCTTGCCCGGATCCACCGCGACCCTGAAGCGCTCGGCGCCGGGTGTGCTCTCTTCCGGCTTCTGGCCGTCCGCCAGCTTCCATCCTGGACGAAGCCGGTGCTCGACGATCAACGTGGTCACGGTGCTGCCTTCATTGCGGACGTCGTAGCCGGTGCGGCCGCTGTCGAAGGCTTGGGAACGGGCGGGCTCTGGGCCGTCGCGAGCGCAGAGGAGAGCATCAGAACTGTGACCGCCAGCACTCTCTTGCGCATCTGCAAACTCCTGTGAAAGGCCTGTGACCCGGTTAGACACCACGCAGGGGATAGTAGTTCAGCCGATATACTTCCGCATGCGGTGTGACGACGTTCGGCTGACCGGTTCGGGGGGCGCCAATCGAGTCATGGAGGCTGAACTGAAACGCCTGGTCATGCGTTCACCCTTCGAAATCCGCGTGCCCAAACCCAGACGCGAAGGGGAAGCCACGCTTCTCTACCCTTTCGACGCCCGCCTCGCGTGGGTGGCTGCCTGCCATCACCGCACCTCGTCCCGGATCTCATGGGACCTCTTTTCCAGCCCCGCCGTGCGACTCGAGCCGCTCTTCGAGGAGCTGATCCCGGCGCTGCAGTCCGACGAACGGCTGCCCGCGGCGAAAGCGCTGCGCTTCTCCGTTGACCTGGGCTCCGCTCATGATTTCGAGGCCTCCCCACTCCAGCTGCGGGTTGTCGTGAAGAACGCGATCGTGGAAGCCCTCGCGGCTCGCGCGGTGCCGGCGGAAGTCGACGCCGACTCGCCGGACGTCGTTTTCGTCGCCCGCCGGGCCGGAACGCCGGACAGCCGGCGG
>JACDBQ010000520.1 GCA_013694845.1 Acidobacteriota bacterium | reverse complement strand
GCGGATGCCTTGCCCGCGGCAGCGGCTTTCGTGCCTCGCAAGCGTGTCGACGTACGAACCCCGCGCCCGCATGGGAGCGGGACGCTCCGCGTCGGCCTGGTCGGCGCCGGCAATCTCGCGCGCTGGGTGCACCTGCCGATCCTGCAGAAGATGGCGGGCGTCGAGATCCGTGGCGTCTGCTCGACCAGTGGCGCGAGGGGCCTGAGCTACGCGAAGCGGTTCGGGGCGCAGTACTGCTGCGCCGAGTACGACGAGATCCTGAACGATCGCGACGTCGACGTCGTCTTCGTGCTCACGCGCAATCAGCATCACGCCGCGCAGACACTTGCCGCGTTGCAGGCCGGCAAGCATGTGTTCGTCGAGAAGCCGATGGCGCTGACCCGGGAGGAATGCCGCACGCTCGAACAGGCGGTGCGCGACACGGGGCGGCAGGTGACCGTAGGCTTCAACCGCCGGTTCGCTCCCTTCTACCGCGAGCAGAAGGCGCGGCTGCAAGCGCGTTCCTCTCCGGTCGTGATCAACTGCCGGGTGAATTCTCCGGGGATCTCGGGCGCCTACTGGATGGCGGACCCGTCGACCGGCGGGGCCATCCTCGGCGAGGCATGTCACTTCGTCGATCTGATGCACTGGCTGGTGGAGGCGGAGCCGGTTTCGGTGAGCGCCTTCAGCCTGCCGACGGGCAATGTCCATCCGGTCGGCGAGAACAACATCGTCTCGAGCTTCCGTTTCTCGGACGGGTCGATCGGCAACCTGACCTACTGCACCGTCGGCAGCCGGACATCCGGCGGCGAGCGGGTGGAAGTATTCGGCGAGGGTGTCGGCGTCATGACTGAAGACTTCACCCGCCTGGACGTTCGGGCCGCGGCACGGCGAACCAGGTCGTCGTGGTGGGCCGACAAGGGCTATGCCGAACTGGTGGGCTCGTTCATGCAGTCGCTGCGCGACGGCAAGGCGCCGCCCGTCACCGTGCACGACGGAACCCGTGCGACCATCGGATGCCTCGACATGCTGGAGTCCGCCCGCGGATCGGAGCCGCGCCCGATCGTGCTGCAGCCCGACTTCGAGCGGGTGGGGTGATGACGGTTCTGCAGCTTGGCCCGTATCCCCCTCCCCATGGCGGGGTGCAGACCAACCTCGTGGCGATCCGCGATCACCTGCGGCGGCATGGCATGTCCGCGCCCGTCATCAATCTCACGCGCCACCGACGGGAGGCGCGGGACGAGGTTTTCTATCCGAGTACGGCGCGTGAGGTCGTAAAGCTGCTGTGGACGATTCCCTCCGACATCATCCATTTGCATCTCGGGGGCGAGCTGACGGGCCGGCTGCTCGCATTGTGCTTCGTCTGCTCGCTGCTGCCCGGCCGGCGGCTCGTGCTGACCTTCCATTCGGGCGGATATCCGTCGGGCGATGGCGGACGGAGCGTACGTGCCCGGTCGCTTCGAGGCTTCATTCTCCGGCGTCCGGATGCCGTCATCGCAGTCAACCTCGAGATCGCGAACTGGTTTCGCCGCCTCGGCGTGCCCGAGGAGCGGATCAACCTGATCTGCCCGTTCGCCCCTGTGTCTGTCCCTGACGAAACGGTGATGCCTCCGGCGATCCGCGATTTCGCCAGGGCGCACTCACCGCTGCTCACCACGGTTGGCCTCCTGGAGCCGGAGTACGACCTGGCGTTGCAGATCGGCGCGATGTCCGCCATCCGCCAGCGGTATCCCGGTGCCGGTCTGGTCATCGTTGGTTCAGGCAGTCTCGATCGGCAACTTCGGGACGCGATCGCAGCCGCTCCCGCGGCGCGTGACATCCTGCTGTGCGGTGATGTGCCGCATGCAGCTACGATCCGTCTGCTGGCCGACAGCGACGTGTTTCTCCGCACCACCCTCTACGACGGCGACTCGGTTTCAGTCCGCGAAGCGCTGCAGGTCGGCGTGCCGGTGATCGCGAGCGACAACGGCATGCGCCCCGACGGCGTTCACCTGATCCCGCGTTCGGATCCGCACGCACTCGTCGCCGCGATCGATGACGTCCTCCGGCGCGCCGCCGGATCATCGTCCGCCGCGGGTCCGACCCAAGGCCTCCAGCCGCTTGACGACGTGATCGATCTGTATCGCAGGCTCGTCGGCGGGCAGATCGAGGCCGTGCGCCCACCGATGACAACGGTTTCGTGATTCCGTCCTAGATCTGTAAGCGCTCTCGGCCCGCCCGATCCCCCTGCTCAGAAATTTCCTCAAAAACAGCCCGAATTCTCGTTGCCACTGACGTCATCGTCAGGGTGTGAATCTTGCCCTTCGCAGGGTGGGCGCGAGAGTCTTCCGCCCAACTCATGAAAGGGCAGACCGTTGAATAACCCTCAAGCCGGGTGGGTACCCGCACGCGTCGTCGGCTGTTTTCTGGGCGTGGCCATCACCGTTGCCGTGCCGCTGTCGGCACGCGCCGCCACAATATATGTGAATGCGGGAGGCGACCTGCAGGCCGCTCTAAACGCCGCGCAGCCAGGGGATGAAGTGGTCCTCGCGGCGGGCGCCACGTTCGTCGGTCAGTTCCGGTTACCGGTCAAGGCGCCCGGTGGAGCGGTGATCACGATCCGATCATCGGCCGCGCTGCCGGGCCGGCGGATTACGCCGGCCGATGCGTCATTGCTGCCGCTGATCGTGTCCAATGTCGGTGAAGCGACCCTGTTCGTCGAGAAGACGGCGAACTGGCGGATCGACGGGATCCAGTTCGGTGCCAACGTCGGCGGCGAGGGCAATGTCGTTCACATTCAGGACTCGGTCAACATCGTGCTCGACCGCATCCTGATCGTGGCCCCGTCGACCGGCCAGAAGCGTGGCGTAATGGGAAACGGCAAAGCGATCACGCTCACCCGTTCGCACATCGCGGGGATCTGGCGCGCGGGGCAGGACTCGCAGGCGTTCTGTGCGTGGGACGGAGCCGGCCCGTACACGGTTACGAACAACTATCTCGAAGCGGCGAGTGAGAACGTGATGTTCGGGGGAGCCAACAGTCAGTCTTCGGCCAACGTACCTTCCGATATCCTCGTGGAGGGGAACCATATGGCCAAGCCCCTGGCGTGGAAAGGGACGGCGAAGGCGGTCAAGAACCTGTTCGAGTTGAAATCGGCGAAGCGGGTCGTCGTCCGGAACAATCTGTTCGAGAACAACTGGACCGATGCGCAGAACGGCTACGCGATCCTCATCACGGGCCGGAACGACGAGGGCCAGTCGCCCTGGTCGGTGGTCGAAGACGTCCTGTTCGAACACAACGTCGTGCGGAACACCGAGAACGGGATCAACGTGCTCGGGTATGACAGCTACCAGCCCTCCGGCCGGACGACGCGTATCACGGTCCGCAACAACCTGATTATCGCGAGCGGATCCGCCTTGCAGCTCGGGTCTGAAGTCGGCGTGCTCACGATCGACCACAACACCTTTCGACAGGGCTACAATTTCACCACCGCCTACCGAGGGATGGTCTGGCTGGCCGGCACGGCAGCTCCGAGGCCCGCCCAGTACGCCGTCGAAAGTCTCACCGTCACCAACAACATCGCCAACCACAACGACTACGGCTTCATCGGCGAGGACGCCGGTATCGGTTCGGGCGCGCTCGGTGCGCTGACCCGGTCGTATTCCTGGACGCACAACGTGATGGCCGGCGAGCTCGGATGGGGGCAGGTGTACCCGGTCCTTACCATGCAACCCAAGATGATCGACCACGTGGCGCAATTCAACGCCGACAGCACGTTGACCTCTACCAGCAGCTATCGCGCGGCCGGCAGCGACGGCAAGGACCTGGGGTTTTCCGGGCTCGGGGCGACCACGACGCCAACGACCGCAATACTACCGGCAATAGAACCGGCGCCTGCGCCCGCGCCTGCCCCGGCGCCCGCGCCTGCGCC
>JACDBQ010000507.1 GCA_013694845.1 Acidobacteriota bacterium | reverse complement strand
GGTGATCTTTCCTGGCGGCTTCGGCACGCTCGACGAGATGTTCGAGATCCTCACGCTCGATCAGACGCGCAAGCTGTCGAAGAAGCTGTGCGTCATCCTCTACGGGAGCGAGTACTGGGACCAGGTGCTGCACTTCCAGCCGCTCGTGGAGTGGGGAGCGATCGGCGAGGACGATCTGAGCATGCTGTGCCGGGTGGACAGCGTGGATCACGCATTCGAGGAGCTCAAGAAGCACTTGATCGCGCATCATATGGTGCCGGAAACGCCACAGGAGGCGACGTCACCCGGCATCGCGAAGACAAGGGGATAAGAAAAGAGGGAAGTGCGGGGTGCGGGATGCGGGGCGCGGGATGCGGGGCGCGGGATCCGGGATGTCACGCCGCACGCCGCACGTCGCACGTCGCACGTCGCACCCCGGACGGTCGCGTATGCTTTTCCCGCCGACCGCGTAATAGGAAGATAATCCCGTTTCGCGGAGAACAATTGATGAATCCAATTACGGCGGCCGGTCTGCTGATCGGTGTGCTTTGCGGGGTGTGGACCTTCGTGATGGGCTACACCGGGTGGTACAAGGATCCATCCAAAGCCGCCGCATTCTTCGTCGTCATCTTGATCGAAGTCGGTGGGTTGATCTGGGGATTGCGAAAGACCGCCGCGCACGGACGGACCTACAGCGGCCAGGTGGTGGCGGGCACCCTGATGGCAATCGTCGCGGGGGTGGTCATCATCGGGTTCTCCCTGCTCTTCACGACCGTGGCGTTTCCGGAATACTTCACGGAGCTCGAAGCCGGTTACAGGAAGATGCTCGAGGCGCAGGGCAAGACGCAAGCTGAGATCACCTCGGAGATCGCCTCGTGGGCGGCCGGGCAGACGCCGATGCGCCAGGCGATGAACGGGTTCATCGGGACGTTCGTCACCGGCGTCGTCGTAACGGCGATCGTTGCTGTCTGGGTGCGTGCCAGACCGTCGCACGCGCGGTGACGCCCATGCATGCGCTCCTGCAGGACGTTCGCTACGCCGTTCGCTCCCTTCTGGCCACGCGAGGCCTGACCGCGGCGGCGATTCTGTCGCTCGCGCTCGGGATCGGTGCGAATACATCGATCTGCAGCGTCGCGAGCGCCCTGCTGCTGAAGCCGCTGCCGTACGGCGACCCCGACCGCCTCGTGATCCTCTGGAACCGTTCCCCGGCCTGGGGATCGCGGAAGACTGGTTCTCGACCGCCCAGTAATTCGACGTCAAGGCCTCCACCCGGAGCTTCGACGAGGTTGCGGTCGCGATCGGCTCCAATCTGAACCTGACGGGCGACGGAGAGCCAGAGCGCGTCGGCACCGTCCGGGTCTCGTCGAACCTGCTCTCGGTGATCGGTGCCCGGGCGGAGCTCGGCCGGTTGTTCGCCGGGGATGAGGACGTTGAAGGCGCGGCCGCGACCGCCATCCTGCATCACGGGACGTGGATGCGACGATACGGCGGGGATCCGGGCGTGCTCGGGAAGTCCATCGTGCTGAACGGTCGTTCCTACCGGATCGTCGGCGTCATGCCACAGGCGTTTACGCTGCCCCGCGAGGTGCTGCCCACGCTCGGCGGCGCGGAGGAAGCCGAGGTCCTGCTGCCGCTGCCGTTTGGACCGAAGGCTCCTCAAACGCGCAACGGTGAGGACTACAACATCATGGCGCGGCTGAAACCCGGCGTGTCGCCGGCCCAGGCGCAGGCGGAGATGGATGGGCTCACCGCGCGGCTGCGCGCGGATCATCCTGATTTTTATCCGGTCAACGGGGGTCTGACGTTCGGGGTCGTCCCGTTGAAACAGCAGGTGGTCGGCGACGTGACACGAGCGCTGTGGATCCTGATCGCGTCGGTCGCATTCGTGCTGCTGATCGCCTGTGCCAACGTCGCGAACCTCCTGATGGCACGCGCTCTGGGCCGGCAGAAAGAGATCGCGATTCGATCGGCGCTCGGTGCCAGCCGCGGCAGGATCCTTCGACAGTTGCTGACCGAAAGTGTGCTGCTGGCGATCGTCGGCGGCGCGCTCGGACTCCTCCTGGCGTTCCTCAGCGTCGACGCCATCCAAGCGCTCGGCGCGCGGAGCGTGCCGCGGCTGCAGGCGATCCGCATCGACGGCCTCGTCCTTCTGTTTACCGGCCTCGTGTCGCTGGCTTCGGGTGTGCTGTTCGGCCTGGTCCCGGCCCTTCGGCTGGGGCAGCCAGAGTTGCAGACATCGCTGAAAGAAGGTGGGCGCGGTGCGAGCGCCGGCCAGGCTGTCTGGGGACGCACGGGAGGGCTGCGCCGGCTGCTCGTCGCGGCGGAGCTCGCGCTCTGCGTGACGGTCTTGATTGCGGCGGGGCTCCTCGTACGCAGCTTCGCGCGAGTGCAACAAGTGTCCCCTGGATTCGATCCCTCGGGTGTGCTCACGTTCGAACTGACGATGAGCGGCCGCAAGTACACCGACGCGGCGCGCGTCTACGAGACCTACCGCCTGCTCTGGGACAGGCTGCGCCAGGTGCCCGGAGTCACGGCGGCGGGTGGCGTCACCGCTCTTCCACTCAGCCAGATGTTCGCCTGGGGTCCGATCACCGTGGAAGGACGCCCGGTCGCTCCCGGCGAGAAGTTCATCAACGTGGACCAGCGGACCGTCGCCGGTGATTACTTCAAGGCGATGGAGATTCCGCTCATCCGAGGTCGCCACTTCACCGACGAGGACTCCCGCACAACCCCTCCGGTCGTCGTCATCGATCAGCGGATGGCGGAGCAGCTATGGCCGGGCGACGACGCCGTCGGCAAGCGCATGCGGACCGGCGGCTTCGACGTGGCCCCCGACACGCCGTGGATGACCGTCATCGGCGTGACAGGCCGTGTGAAGCAGGACACGCTCGACGGTGAAGAACCTCGCATCGCCATGTATCACTGGCACAAGCAGCGCCCCTCGCGCGCGCTCAATGTCGTCATGCGCGCGGCGACGTCCGAGGCGGGCGCCCTCGCACCGGCAGCCCGGCAAATCATCAGCGACCTCGACACCGACCTTCCGATCTACAACGTGAAGACGATGGTGGCGCGCGTCGACGAATCCCTGGCGCGACGCCGCTTTGCGATGACGCTGCTGGCGCTGTTCGCAGCCCTCGCGTTCGGCCTCGCCGCGATCGGCACCTACGGCGTGATCGCATACCTGGTGAGCCAGGGTACGCGCGAGATCGGGATCCGCATGGCGCTCGGAGCCACGCCCGAGCGCGTGGCCGGTATGGTCGTGCGGGGCGGCATGACGATCGCCGCGATCGGTATCGCCGCCGGTATCGCCGGGGCGCTGCTGTGCACGCGGATCATGAAGAGCCTGCTGTACGACGTCGAAGCGACGGACCCTTTGACTTTCGCCGCGATCATCGGGCTGCTGGCGGTGATGACCCTCGCCGCGACGTATGTTCCGGCACGCCGCGCCGCGCGGATAGACCCCTTGATCTCCCTCAGGTCTGAATAGCCGACCGAGTAGACGCACCGGCTACAATCAGTTATGCACGTCCCCTGCGGGCTGGTTCTGGCGGCCCTGCTCGTCGGGGCCGCCGGAGCGCCCCCACAATCGCCTCCTCCGGTGCTGCCTGTCGCCACGCCGCCGCCCTTCGCTGAGTGGCTCCTCGAACTGCGCGCGGAAGCCATCAGCCGCGGTATCTCCGCTGACATGCTGGATCGCGCCTTCGCCGACCTGCAGCCCGTCGAGAAGATCCTGGAGCGTGACCGCACGCAGGCGGAGTTTGCGCTGGATCTCGACGCATATCTCAAACGGCGACTGACGTCGTCGACCGTGAAGCTCGCGCAACAGATGCACGCCCGCCATCGCACGCTGCTCAACCGGGTGGAGAGGGCCTACGGGGTTTCGTCGCGCGTCGTCGTGTCGGTGTGGGGTCTCGAGTCCAATTTCGGCAGGTTCTCGGGGGTGCGGCCCACCATCCCCGCGCTCGTGACGCTCGCCTACGATCCGCGCCGCGGCCCGATGTTTCGCAACGAGCTGTTCAGCGCGCTCGAAATCGTCGACCGCGGCGACATCGAGCTGGAACGTCTCAAAGGCTCCTGGGCGGGTGCGCTCGGGCAGCCGCAGTTCATGCCATCGAGCTATCTCGAGTATGCGCAGGACTTCGACGGCGATAACCGCAAGGACATCTGGTCGTCGCAGGCCGATGTCTTTGCCTCGATCGCGTTCTTTCTGCAGAAGCACGGCTGGACGGCGGGTGAGGCGTGGGGCCGGGAGATAAGCGTGCCGCCGCTGCTTCAGAAAGCGGCGCTCACGATTCCTCGTCGTGAGGCGGGGTGCCGCGCTCGTCGCCTGATGACCGATCCGCGCCCGCTGACCGAGTGGCACAAGATGGGCCTCAAGACAATCACGAACGCGCGCCTTCCGAAATCCACCCGGCCGGCGTCGATGGTAGAGGCTGGGAAGCGGACGTTCTTGCTCTACGACAACTACGAGGCGCTGCTCGGGTACAACTGTGCCCACAGTTATGCGTTGAGTGTCGCTTTGCTTTCCGATCGGCTCCGCTGAGGCCCTCACGGAACAGAACTTGCGACCTCATGAACACGGAGGTTATCCATGGACCGCGACACCAGTGAATATTCGTCGTCGAAAGCGCCAGAAACCCGTGAGCCGGCCGAGGAGCGCGACGGTGTGGTCGACCCACGATTGATCCCGGGTGGGGCCGAACCGCGCACGACGACGCAGCAGGGGATGGCGGGTCTGGACCGGGAGAAGGAGAGTCCAGCATCCGGCAAGGACGTGGTTACGGGCGAATAAACGAACCGTCGGGTTCAACTTCGGCCATGGTCTCGTTG